>JALHUG010000253.1 GCA_022866185.1 Dehalococcoidia bacterium | reverse complement strand
GATGATCATGGGCATCGGCGGTGCAGTCTACAGCGCCAACCAGGGGAGCATCGTGCCCGACACCTTCAGCCACTTCTTCGGCACGTTCATCATCTGGGCCATGCTCATGGTGGGGGGCAGCGGCAGCAACCGCGGCGCCATCCTGGGGGCCTACGTAGTGTGGGGCTTCTGGACCCTGACCGGGCTGGTTCAACCCCATCTCCCCGAGGCCCTGGAGGCGCGCACCTCCTACATCCGCGACCTGCTCATCGGCCTGCTGATCGTTGTCATGCTCCTCCTGCGACCCCATGGACTGATGGGGGAGGAGAAGAGAGTCTCGCTGTTCGCGGAACAGGAGAGCAAGCGGGAAGCGCCCCGGAGAGACGCCTCCGCCGCCGGGCCAACGGAAGAGTGAGAGCCCGACGGGCCACGCCCGCCGGGCTCCCAACCTAGTTGCTTCCGACTAGCCGCCGGCTTGGGTAGTCAAGTCCACCGGAACGGTCTTGATTGTCTGGAAGTCGCCAGCGGTGATCTTGAATATCTCGATGGCGCCGGTGAGGACGTCGCCGTTCGGGTCGAAGTTGTCGGAGTTGGCCGCCCCCTCGAAGTCGATGTCAGTGCCGGCCTTCACGGCCGCGAGGGCCTGCTGGACGCCAGCGGCGCCTGCCCCGATCTTCTGACCCGGAGGGCCGGCCACCTCGCGGAGCTGGTCGCGGATCTTGCTCGGGTCGGTGGACTTGGCTGCCTCCGCCGCCAGGGCGATAGCGATGACGGCGTCGTAGGATTCACGGATATAGGGCAGGGACGGCACAGCCGTGCCGTACTCCGCCTGGTAGTCGGCGTCGAAGCTGGTGGTCAGCTCGGCTTTCTCCACCGCGCTGGGGGAGGTGCCGGTGGTCCCCTCCAGAGCCGTCGCGCCGACGGCCTTGATGATGTCCTTGGACTTGGTGCCGTCGACGAAGAGGAACTTGTCGATAAGGCCGTTCTCGATGGCCTCCTTGATGTAGACGCTGCCCTCGACCGGGTAGCTGATGGCCACCAGAACCTCGGGATTCCCCGCCACCGCCTTCTGGAGCTCCGACAGGTAGCTGGGCTGCTCCTGCTCGTGGGAGACGGCGGCCGTGACCGTACCGCCCTTGGCCTCGAAGGACTTCACGAACTGGTCGGAAAGCCCCTTGCCGTAGGCATTGTTGGTGTAGGTGGTAGCCACCTTCTTGTAGCCCTGCTCCCAGGCCCAGTCAGCCAGGACGACGCCCTGAGCGGCATCAGAGAGGACAGTCCGGAACAAGAAGTCGTTGTCCTTGACGGCGCTTAGGCCAGGAGATGTGGAGGCGGGCGAGATCATGACGATCTTGTTGGGCACCGCCACTCCCTCGGCCACCGCTATGGTCACGCCACTGGACAGGCAACCGACGATGGCCTGCACCCCCTGGACGCTCACCAACTGGTTGGCCGCCGCTACAGCCTTGTTAGACTCCGTTCCCGCGTCGGCCTTGATGAGCTCGACGGGCTTGCCCAGCACGCCGCCGGCGGCGTTGATCTGCTTGACCGCCAACTTTGCGCCTGTCTCCATGTTCGGCCCGAACTCTCCCAGCGACCCCGTGTAGTCGAAGAGCATGCCGATCTTCAGCGGGCCTCCTGTCACAGGCGAAGCGACCGGGCTGGCCACCCCAGTTGCCGTTGCCTTCGGGGTGGGGCTCCCCTCCTTCTCTTCCTCATCGCCACAGGCGGGAAGAAGAGCCAGGAACGCAGCCGCAAGAAGTATCACTAACCCGAGCAGCCAGTATCGCGCTACTCGAAACATCTGCATCTCCTTTCCTCGTGGGCCTCCTCCCGCGCTCCTACGGGTTCGGTGGCCCTACCGGCTGTCAACGCCACCACATCCTCAGCCAACACGCCGCCTTCGTTGACCTCCTTGACCGGCCAGCTTGGCCGATCTCCCAAGTGGTGCCCCAAAGTCCGGTTACGCTCGGTATGCGGGATGAGGACTCCCTATGTTCAAGGCGTCGCCTTCGGGGTGGCCGCCACAGTCGGCGTTACCTTCGCGCCGGCCGCCGCAGTCGGCGTTACCTTCGCGCTGGCCGTCGCAGTGGGTTTCACGGTGGGGCTCGCCTCCTTATCTTCATCTCCCCCGCAGGCGGGAAGAAGAGCCGGGGACGCAGCCGCAAGAAGTATCACTAGCCCCAGCAGCCAGTATCGCGCTGCTCGAAAGACACGCATGTATGCCTCCTTTGATCGCGGGCTCCGCTGACCCGCCACTAGCCCACTGGCCCATGCACTACGGGCACGGCCAAAGTGGTTACTTATCGCGCGGATTCTACATCCTAATATGCCAACCGTCAAGCGTCTTTGCCCCGCGTTGACGAACCTTTGAGAACAATGCAACACTAGAAGGGATGTCCGCAGCAGCCCTAGCAGCTATCTTTGTCACCTCCTTCGGCGTGGGTTTCACCGGCGCTCTCATGCCCGGACCCCTCACCACCGTGGCCGTCCGGGAGAGCATGCAGCGCGGCTTCTGGGCCGGACCGCTGCTGGCCGCCGGCCACAGCCTGATCGAGTTGGCCCTGGTCATCGGGCTAGCCCTGGGCCTCAGCCGCTTCCTGGCCGAAGAGCCGGTGAAGGCTGGCGTGGGCATTGCCGGAGGCCTGTTCCTCCTGTGGATGGGCGTGCACATCGTCACTAGCCGCGCCGAACCGCCACTGGTTGTCGAACGCCCATCTCCACCAGACGGGCCGGGGGCCGCCTACGACGGCTCCTGGCGACGGCGATGGCTGCGTTCCCTGGCCGGCGGAGAGGCAGCCAGCAGATCCATACCGAGAACGGCGGCGGTGGTGATGTCTGCCGCCATCCTGGTGAGCGTGCTCAACCCGGGCTGGATAGCCTGGTGGGCCAGTGTGGGCTCTGCTTTCATCAGCCAATCGCTGGAGCAAGGTGCCGCCGGGGTGGCCTCCTTCTACGTCGGTCACATCCTGTCGGACATACTCTGGCTCACCCTGCTGGCCTTCGTCCTGGCCAGCGGCAGGCGGGTGATGAGCGGCGGCGTCTATCGGGGCGTCCTCGTCGTCTGTGGCCTCTTCCTCCTGGGGCTGGGCACCTACTTCCTGGCCTCGGGTCTGGTGCTGATCTCTTGACCACCGCCGGAGGTAACCAGTTCATGATTGGTGGGTTCTGGACTCCCGGGTTCACACACAACCCCCGCCTGAAGGCTGGGGCATGGGGAGGCGAATCCGATGCCCCAGCCTTCAGGCGGGGGTCGAGGATCAAACCACCAACGGCAAGCCGGCCATTTGACCCCAGCAACATATAGTCTAGCGGCCACCAAACTGCTAAAGTAAGCTGTTACTATGCCTAGCCTTGGCCCTGACGTCTACGTTCTTGTTTTTGTGCTAGCTGCGGCAGGGGCCTGGAGCCTGACAGCCCTTCTTCCCCTCCACCGCCTGGCGCGGCCGGCTGAGGCCCGCTTGGGCAGGCGACGGGTGGGAGGATTGGCCATCTTCGTCGCCTTCCTCCTGGCGCCCCTCCTGGTCTGCCTGGTCTCAAGCGACCTCACCGACCTGCTGGCCTCCCAGAAAAGGGAGACGGCCGGCCTGTTGGGTGCCGCCCTGATGATCCTCCTCCTGGGCCTCCTGGACGACTTGCGGGAGGTGGATTTCAAGATCAAGTTCCTGGTGCAGACGGCAGCGGCAGTGCTGGTGTTCGTTATCGGCTACCGCATAGAGGATGTGGCCCTGCCCTGGGGCGCCACCTTCTCCCTGGGATGGGCCGCCCCCGTGCTGACCATCCTCTGGCTGGTGTTCCTGACTAACGCCATGAACCTCATCGATGGCAAAGACGGGATAGCGGCGGGGGTAGCGATCATCGCGGCCGTCACCCTAGCCCTCATCGCCGCCGATGTGGACAACCCCCTGGTGGCCGCTCAGTTGGTGGCGGTCGCGGGAGCCTGCGTTGGCTTCCTCCCCTTCAACCTGCCG
>JALHUG010000252.1 GCA_022866185.1 Dehalococcoidia bacterium | reverse complement strand
TTGTGGGTAAGGCTGTCGAAGTTCACCCGGTAGCCCTCGCCTGCATGGACGATGGGCGGCACCAGGTCCTCGTCTTCCGCCAGAAAGGGGAGAAAGGACTCATCGCCTGGCTTGTGCCGAGGCCGCTTTCGCTCCACCCGCGGGATCTGGTCAGCGGGCGGTATTATCACCCGCTCCGTCATGTGGCCTATCAGCTCGTCGGCCATAACGAACACGGGAATGCGCCAGCGGTCGGCGGTGTTGAAGGCCTTGATCACGTGGTCAAAGCACTCCTGGGGCGATGAGGGTGAGTAGGCCACGATCTCGTAGTCGCCGTGGGAGCCCCATTTGGCCTGCATCATGTCGGACTGGCCCACCAGGGTGGGAAGGCCGGTGGAGGGGGCGCCCCTCTGTATGTTCACGACCACGCAGGGGGCCTCCATCATGGCCGCCATCCCTATGTTCTCCATCATCAGGGAGAAGCCGGGGCCGGAGGTGGCGGTCATGGCTCTGGCGCCGGCCAGGGAAGCCCCCACTAGGGCGGCCATGCTGGCCAGCTCGTCCTCCATCTGGACGAAGATGGCCCCCACCGCTGGCAGGCGGGCGGACAGCCTCTCGGCAACCTCGGTCGAGGGGGTGATCGGGTAGCCGGCAAAGAAATTGCAGCCGGCGGCCATGGCTCCTTCAGCGCAGGCGTGGTCGCCCAGCATGAAGTGGCTGCCGGTCAGCACGCGCTCTTCGGCGCTCATTCGCCGATCTCCTCGCTGTAGATGGCAAACTCAGGGCAGACGATGGAGCAGAACTGACAGGCAATGCACTCTTCTTCCTTGCCTTCGGCCACAATGGGATAGTGGTACCCTTTGGCGTTCATGTCGGAGGTTTCCACAAGGACATCTCGGGGGCAGAAATCGATGCAGAACCTGCAACCTTTGCAGCGGTCGGGAATGATATATATCTGTCCCCGCGGGATCTTTACGATCGCCTTATCCAGCGGCTGACGTATCGAAACTCCTGCCATTGTGACACCTCCGTGAGAAGCGAGCATATCTGGTGGCAGGCATGCTCGCCGGGCTTGGTCCTATCTGCCTTGCTCGCTGTTCAGCAAGCTGGCGAAGGTGACGTTGCTCAGCTTAGCCAAGCCCAGGAGCAGTGTCTCTTGCCCCACCTTGTACACGGGGCAGGAGAGCTCGCGGCCGCACTCGTCTGGCGCCAACAGGCAGCGCTCCATCCTCACAGGCCCGTCGATGGCCTCGATCACATCCAGAAGGGTGATCTGCTCCGGCGAGCAGGCCAGGCCGAGGCAGCCCAGGCGACCTCGCCTGTTCTCCAGGATGCCGGTCTTGGCCAGGCGCTGGGAGATCCTGCCCACATAGGACGGCGAGAGCTGCTGGCGGCGGGCGATCTCCTTGATCCGCGCCTCCGGATGGAGGGACAGATCGAACACTACCCTTATGGCATAATCGGCCTGTCGGCTCACACGCACGTTCTTGCCGCCCCCAAATGTTTAAAGATGGGTTATCTTTTATCATAACCGAATCCTAACGCATGACTCAACCCCTGTAGTGCCGCAGTGCGCGGGAATCGGCTGGCTGCCACGGGCTTGACGCGAGGACTCGACAGCCGTATCATATCAGTGAAGGCTGATATGATGACTTCCTCGGTGGATCATGGTTGTTCGGCGTCCAGTTGAGCCCGCTACGCCAGTGACGCGAGACCTTCTGGTTGCCTTCAAGGCGCTGGCAGACGAGACGCGCCTGCGCATCTTCACGCTGCTCACCAGGCAGGAGCTGTGCGTGTGTGAGATCGAGGAGGCGCTGGGCCTGCCGCAGAGCTTGGTCTCCAACCATCTTGCGGTCCTGCGTCAGGCTGGTCTGGTGCGAGCCCGCCGCGACGAGACGGTTGCCCGCTGGGTCTTCTATCGAGCCGATCCAGAAGCTGTCGCCACGCTCCGTCAGAAGTGGGCGACTCTCCTGGAGGTGAAGCCCGCACCGGGCGACCGGAGGCGGGCCGAGGACGTCTGTCGCCTGCGGAGGCCTTAGGACGTGTCTTCTTTTGGGGAGATTACATCAGCCAAGGGTGATATAGCCGGCGCCGGGCAACGACCCAGTGCCCCATCACCGGCTCCTGAAGCGGAGCGGCGAGCGGCAATCAGGCTGGCGGCGGGCTTGGCCCTGCTGGCCCTCGCTTGGGTGGGGGCCTACCTCGCCCTCCGTCCCCTCGCCGACATCTTGACGTATGACCTGCTCCGTCTCTCCGGCGACAGCCACCTTGGCAGCGCCGTCAACTTCTTCCTCTACGACACGCCCAAGATCCTGCTACTGCTGACAGCGGTCGTTTTCCTCGTCGGCATCGTGCGGACGTTCTTCCCGGCGGAGAGAGCACGCAGGGCGCTGGGCGGTCGCAGGGAAGGCATAGGCAACGTAGCGGCGGCGGGACTGGGAGTAGTCACCCCGTTCTGTTCCTGCTCGGCGGTCCCCCTGTTTATCGGCTTTGTGGAGGCTGGTGTGCCGCTGGGCGTGACCTTCTCGTTCCTCGTTGCAGCGCCCATGGTGAACGAGGTCGCAGTTGTTCTGCTTTTCGGACTGTTCGGCTGGGGCACCGCGCTGCTGTACGTCGCTCTGGGGCTGGGCATAGCAATCGTCAGCGGCTGGGTCATCGGCCGACTGCGTATGGAGCGCCACGTCGAGGATTTCGTCTACGAGATGATGGTCGGCCAACTCGACAGCGAGGGGCGACTATCCTGGGTCGACCGCGTGGGTCGTGCCCGACAGGCCGTGAGAGAGATTGTGGGCAGGGTATGGCCGTTCGTAGTCGTAGGCATCGCCGTGGGGGCAGGTATCCACGGCTACGTGCCGGAGGACTTCCTGGCCGATGTCATGGGCAAGGGGGCCTGGTGGAGCGTCCCCGCGGCAGTAGCTCTGGGAGTGCCGATGTACTCCAATGCAGCGGGGATCATCCCAGTAGTGGAGGCGCTCATGGACAAGGGCGCGGCGCTGGGGACCGCGCTCGCCTTCATGATGAGCGTCATTGCCCTCTCCCTGCCGGAGATGATCATCCTCCGACGCGTGCTCAAGTGGCGGCTCATCGCCGTCTTCATCGGGGTAGTCGCCGCCGGTATCGTGTTCGTGGGCTATGTGTTCAACCTTGTTCTCTAGGGGGGAACGATGCTCAAGATTCAGGTTCTCGGATCGGGCTGTGCCAACTGCCAGCGACTCGAGACGCTGGCCCGACAGGCGGTAGCTGGGCTGGGGGTGGAGGCAGAGGTTGAGAAGGTCACCGACATGCGCCAGATCATGGCCCGGGGAGTGATGGCTACGCCGGGCCTGGCCGTCAACGACAAGCTGGTGTGCACGGGGCGCGTTCCGTCGGCTTCGGAGGTGATGGCCCTCATCGCCAACGTGCTTGCGGAGGAGCACGGCGAGTCCGGAGGTTAGGGACGTGGGCCAGCTTTACCAGGGTATGCTGTGGGAAGAGAACCCCTGGTTCTCTCTCCTGAGGCAGCTACGCAGGCAGCGAGCCGGCATATAGCTGATGAGTGCTGAAGGGGGAGACCAATGACAGCACAACCCGGCGCCCAGCCGCAACCGGCCCGCGTCGTCGGTCAACTGGGGCTGCTTGACCGCTTCCTTCCCCTGTGGATCTTCCTGACCATGGCCCTGGGCGTCGGCCTGGGCCGCGTCTGGCCGGACATCGCCGACGCCCTCGATGCCCTGCGCATCGACACCGTCTCCCTGCCCATCGCCGTCGGCCTGCTGTGGATGATGTACCCGGTGCTCATGAAGGTCCAGTACGAGAAGCTCAACAAGGTGGCCACCGCCTGGAAGATGTTCAGCGTCTCGCTG
>JALHUG010000251.1 GCA_022866185.1 Dehalococcoidia bacterium | reverse complement strand
GAACCCGCTGATTAAGAGTCAGCTGCTCTTCCGATTGAGCTAGCGGCCCGTAAGCAAACGGAGATGGATGCCTTCCATATCTTATTACATAGGCGATAGGAGTCAAGGCCAGCGGCACCCTACTCGCAGGCGCGGCGGTGAGCAAGGGAGCAAGGCAGCGCCGCGAGGAACCACGCGATGGCGTTGGCTGGTGGGTCCTAGGGGGCGATGGCCATGCTACAGTTCACGGGTGCCGTGACCAGGATGAGAAAGGCGTCGTATTTATCTAGCGGCCCCATGTTGGAGATCTCGGGCCTGTCTGGGAAGTAGTACTGCCAGCCTTCATCAACTAGCCGATAGGCCGCGGCGTAGCTGCCCTCCGCGCAGGCGAAGGCCTCTGCAGGGGTGGAGGCACCTCCGCTCCAGGAAACGTTGTGCCAGCCGGGGTCCCAATGCAGACTGCGGGTGGTTCCGGGCGGTGGGGTAGCCATAGGCGTGGCCGTTGGCGTTGGGGTTGGGCTTGGCGTAGGCGTAAGCGTAAGCGTAGGCGTAGGCGAGATGGCCTCCTCCTTGGGTGTAGCCGAGACCACGTTGGACGGGGCGCTCACGTGTCCATCACCGTCCACCGCCATCATGAAGTAGTAGTAAGTGACATCATTGGTGAGGCCGTGGTCAACGTGACTGCCGTCGGGCGCCACGCTGGCATCTACCACAACGTAGCCAGCTTCTAGGCTCGTGGAGTGGTAGAGGATCAGGTGATTGTAGTCAGGCTGGACATCGAACGTTAGCGTCACCTCACCGATCCCGGCCGTCGCTCGGAGATTCTCAGGGGGCTCGATCTCATCGTCAGACGGGTCGAGAGGATCGGAGCCGAAATCGACCTCGGAGCCATCGTTTTCGCCGCCGCCGTCGGTGTCGGGGTTGTTGGGGTCGGTGCCCGCCTGGTATTCCTCCCCGTTGGTGAGACCATCGTGGTCAGGGTCGATGTCGATCGGGACGAGAGTGAGGGGGATGTCGAAGTTGACGGTGCCCTGGGAGGAGACTCCCTGCCCTCCCAGAAGGCCAGAGCCAAGCACAACTGTCAGCACAAGTGCGACGTTGGCCCCCGCAATCCATGCCAGCTTCCTCATGGTGCTGCCTCCCTAGCTACGGCGGATTCCTAGCCGGCTTCCGCATCACGCTGCATCGTGTCGCGAATGTCAATTCAGGATGCCCCCATCCTACTCGCAGGCGGGAGGGTTGGCAAGACAAAAAGGGGCCTAGTGTACAAAGGATATTGGCGACATGAGTCAAGGCCCACTGTAATCGACCAGGCCGGTGGGCTCGTTGACTTATCTTGGCCCGTCTGCTAACTTCGACCTGCGCGGCGGGCGGTTTCCGCCGGAGGCGGACTCGCCTCTGGCGAGGGTTAGAGCGCCCCGATGCAATCGGGGAGGTCAGAGGGCTGCAAGGTCACAAGGCGGCTGATAGCGCGGGCGATTAGCTCAGTTGGTTAGAGCGCAGCGTTGACATCGCTGAGGTCAGAGGTTCAAGTCCTCTATCGCCCACCATTACTTAAGGTTTATTGGCTCAGTTTCCGCGGGAGGCGGACTCGCCTCTGGCGAGGGTTAGAGCGCGTGTCACATTACGTGTACGTGCTAGAAAGCCTGAGGAACGGCAAGCGTTACGTTGGGAGCACGTCCAAGGCTCCTGAGACCAGGCTGCGGGAGCACAACAGCGGTTCGAATCGTTGGACGCGTCAAAACCGGCCATTCAAGCTGGTGTACTATGAGGAGTGCCAGTCAAGGGCTGATGCGATCCGACGGGAACGTTTCTTGAAAAGCGGCGCAGGTCGCAGAATAAGGGATGACTTGGCGAGCGATTTCCGCCCAGAGGCGGATCAGCCTCAGGCTGAAGCTTCAGTTTCCGCCGGAGGCGGACTCGCCTCTGGCGAGGGTTAGAGCGCCCCGATGAAATCGGGGAGGTCACCCCGATTCTATCGGGGTATCGCCCACCATTTCCCGAATATCGAAAGGCAGAGACTAGGACGAGTAGCGGTGGAACCACGCAAGGTTATGCCTCTCGTCCCGCACGGACGGGAGGCATCTTACTTTTCGACTGATCGGAGGTGGTCCACGTGTCGGTGAGCTTCAAGAAGCTGCCAAAGGAGGAGCGCCTGGAGCGCTTGCGCCACTCGGCCTCGCACATCATGGCCGAGGCGGTGCTGAGCCTGTTTCCGGACGCCAAGCTGGGCATCGGTCCGCCCATAAACACCGGCTTCTACTACGACTTCGACCTGCCCCGCAGCCTGACCCTCGATGACCTCAAGGTCATCGAGGAGCGTATGCGTCAGAGCATATCTGGCGATCAGCCCTTCGTGCAGCAGAAGGTGAGCAAGGACGAGGCCCGCCGCCTGTTCGCCGGCCAGCCCTACAAGCTGGAGCTGATCGATGAGATCGCCGACGAGAAGGTGAGCACCTACCGCCACGGCGATTTCCTGGACCTTTGCGCCGGGCCGCACGTGGCCAGCACGGGCCAGGTGCAGGCCTTCAAGCTCACGAGCATCGCCGGGGCCTACTGGCGGGGCGACGAGCGGCGACCTATGCTCCAACGCATCTATGGCGCCCTCTTCGAGACGGAGGAAGAGCTGGCCGACCACCTGCATCGTCTGGAGGAGGCACAGCGGCGCGACCATCGCCGTCTGGGCCGCGAGCTGGACCTGTTCAGCTTCCACGAGGAGTTCGGGCCGGGCCTGGTCTACTGGCACCCCAAGGGAGGTCGCATCCGCACTATCATCGAGGACCTCTGGCGGCAGGAGCACTACAAGGCCGGCTACGAGATCGTCTACACGCCCCACTTGGGCAAGGCGGCCCTGTGGGATGTGAGCGGCCACCTCGACTTCTATCGCGAGAACATGTACGCGCCCATGGACGTCGACGGGCAGGAGTACTTCATCAAGCCCATGAACTGCCCCTTCCATATCGAGATATACAAGTCGGCGGTTCGCAGCTATCGCGACCTGCCCATGCGGCTGGCCGAACTGGGCACCGTGTACCGATACGAGCGCAGCGGGGTATTGCATGGCTTGCTGCGGCTGCGGGGATTCACTCAGGACGACGCTCACATCTTCTGTCGGCCCGACCAGGTTGAGGAGGAGGTCATGCGGGCGGTGGATTTCGGCATCCACTACCTGCGCCTGTTCGGCTTCGACGAATACTTGCTCTGCCTGTCTACCCGACCGGACAAGTACGTGGGCAGCATCGAGGAGTGGGGCCGGGCCACTGAGGCCTTGCAACAGGCCATCCTGGCCAGCGGCTTGAGCTATGAAGTGGACGAAGGGGGAGGGGTATTCTACGGCCCCAAGATAGACATCCACGTGCGTGACCCCATCGGTCGCACCTGGCAACTCACCACCGTCCAGTTCGACTTCAATCTGCCCGAGCGTTTCGACCTGACCTTCATCGGCCAGGACGGACGCCAGCAGCGGCTCTATATGGTGCACCGGGCTCTCCTGGGCTCGCTGGAGCGCTTTCTCGGCGTGCTGATCGAGCACCATGCCGGCGCCTTCCCCTTGTGGCTGGCGCCGGTTCAGGTGGTACTCATTCCCATTGCCGACCGCCATCTGGAGCATGTCCGCTGGGTGGCCTCCGAGCTGGAAGCAGCAGGCCTGCGGGTGGAGGTGGACGAGCGTTCCGAGCGCATGCAGGCCAAGATCCGCGATGCCCAGCTCCAGAAGGTGCCCTACATGCTGGTGGTGGGGGACAAGGAGGTGGAGGCTCAAGCCATCGCTGTGCGCCTGCGCAACGGCCAGGACCTGGGATCGATGTCGCTGAGTGACTTCCTCACGCGGGCGGTGGATGAGGTGCGGGAACGCCGGTAGGGTTGGCCTGAAGAGGGTTCTTTTCGCTTATGTTTGCCCTCGACGCCCTTGCGCAGGCCAACTCTATATGCTAAAAGAAGGCATCGGCGGGCGCATAGTTTCTTTGTTGTAGCTACGGTGGGCATCTTATAGAGGAAGTCCTGGACTGTGTTTACAAAGCTGCTCGTGGCTAACAGGGGCGAGATAGCCCTCAGGGTATTGCGGGCCTGCCGCGACCTGGGCATCGCTGGTGTCGCCGTGTACTCGGAGGCCGACCGCGACTCCTTGCATGTGCGCTACGCCGATGAGGCCTACCTCATCGGCCCCGGGCCGGCGGGCGAAAGCTACCTCAAAGCTGCCAAGATCCTCGAGGTGGCCCGGAAGGCCCGTGTGGATGCCATCCACCCCGGCTATGGCTTCCTGGCCGAGAACGCCGATTTCGCTCAAGCCTGCCGCGAGAATCGCATTACCTTTGTGGGGCCCAGCCCCGAGTGCATCCGCCTGCTGGGGGACAAGATGGCGGCCCGCCGTTTGATGGGCCAAGCGGGCATACCGGTGGTGCCCGGCAGCAAGGAGCTGACCACGGCCGACACGGCCTCTCCGGACGCCACCCGCATTGGCTACCCCCTCCTGGTCAAGGCGGCGACGGGAGGCGGCGGTAAGGGCATCCGCGCTGTCTATCGGCCTGAGGAGCTGCCCATCGCCATGGAGGTGGCCAGCCGTGAGGCAGGCTCGGCTTTCGGCGACGGTGGCCTATATCTGGAGAAGTTCCTGGAGACGGTACGTCACGTCGAGGTGCAGATCATCGGCGACCACCATGGGAACGTCGTTGCCTTGGGCGAGAGGGAGTGCTCCATCCAACGTCGCTACCAGAAGATGATAGAGGAGGCGCCCTCCACAGCCGTCGATGAGGCGCTGCGCCAGCGGCTGATGGAGATGGCAGTAAGGGCTGGCAAGGCTGCCGACTACGTCAACGTGGGCACCGTAGAGTTCCTCTTGGACGAGGAGGGCAATCCCAGCTTCCTGGAGGTGAACACTCGCCTTCAGGTGGAGCATCCGGTGACGGAGCTGGTGATGGGGGTCGACCTGGTGGCCGATCAGATTCTGGTAGCGGAGGGCGAGGCCCTGTCTTATCGACAAGGGGAGAGGAAGCTGCGTGGATGGGCCATCGAGTGCCGCATCTCTGCCGAGGACCCCTTCAACGAGTTCCTCCCCTCGGTGGGCAGGGTCAGCTTCGTGAGTGAGCCGGGCGGCCCCAGCGTGCGGGTGGATTCTGCCCTCTACAACGGCACAGACATCCCCCACTACTATGACCCCCTTATCGCCAAGCTGAGCACCTGGGGTCGCGATCGCGCTGAGGCCATCCAGCGGATGCGCCGCGCCCTCCAGGAGTTCAAGATCGTAGGGATCAGCACCAACATACCTTTCCATCTCCAGGTGATGGACAACGTTCACTTCATCGCTGGCGCCCTGGACACGACTTTCGTGGACAAACACTTCCGTCTCGATCAGCAGCGCGAACTGGAGAACGAGGAGATCGCTCTAATAGCTGCTTCCCTCCTGGCACATGGTAAGAAGAAAGAAGCTCCCAGTTCCTCATCGCTGGCCGCCGTTTCTGGCGACCCCTGGCGCCTTCAAGGCAGACGCAGCGGCCTGCGTGAGCGAGACTGGGGGATGCGAAGGATGACATGGCGGAAAAGTACTTGATGCGTCTGGCTGACGCCCTGCGGGAGGTAGAGGTGGAGGAGGGACCCAAGGGGCTGCGGGTGCGTGTCAAAAAGCGCTGGCATACTGTCAGCCTGCAGCGGATCGGCCACACGAGCCTGTTCTCCCTCATCCTGGACAATCGCCCTCATGAGTTCTTTGCGGAAGAGCGTAGCGGTGGTTTCGACATTTTGATCGGCCCCCGGCGCTACCCAGTGCTCTTGGAGACTCGTGGAAGGCAGGCGCTCCCGCTTCCGGCCAGGGCTCTGGCCGCCGAGCCGTCGGAGGCTGCCGACTGGCTGGTCCTGTCCCCTATGATGGGCATAGTGCGGGAGATCTACGTCTCGGCAGGCGATATCGTCAGGGCTGGCGACATTCTGGTGGTCGTCGAGGCCATGAAGATGAACAACGACCTGAAGGCTCGCCGGCCCGGTCGGGTGCAGGAGGTCTACGTGTCGGCGGGTGAAAGGGTAGAGCCGGGCCGTGCCCTCCTTCTGCTGGCGCAGGAGTGACGACCATTGACAGGATTGAAAACTCTTGAAATATATGCTACACTTAGCCACACCATCGATCGATAGGTTGTTCTTTCGGCGAGGGTAATAGCTATACAGCAGCAGCTTCGCGTCAACGAAAAGATCAGGACCAAAGAGGTTCGGGTAATAGCGGACGGAGGCGAGAACCTGGGTGTTCTGCCTTGTTTCGAAGCTTTGGCCATCGCCAAGGAACGCGGCCTCGACCTGGTAGAGGTTGACCCCCACGCTGATCCACCCGTCTGTCGCCTTCTGGACTACGGCAAGTGGAAGTACCAGCAGTCCAAGAAGGAACACGACGCGCACAAGCACCAGAAGGGACTGCTGCTGCGCGAGGTGCGCATGCGGCCCCATATCGGCGAGCATGACCTGGAGCGGAAGCTTCGGTTGGTGGAGAGATTGCTTCACGAAGGCGACAAGGTAAAGGTGACGATAAGATTCCGTGGTCGCGAGATGGCTCATCCGGAGACAGGGCACGCTTTGCTACAGCGCTTCTGTGCCCTTTTGAAGGACATGGCGGCCGTCGATAGGGCAGCCAACATGCAGGGTCGTTTTCTGGCTACGATCCTAGCGCCCACTAACAAGAAGCCACCCAAGGTCGTCAAAGAGGCGCAGGAGGAACAGGTTGGCCAAACTTAAACTCAAAACCCACTCCGGTGCTAAGCGGCGCTTTGCCGTCAGCGGGCGGGGCAAAATCCTGCGGCGTAAGTCTCATATCAACAACGCTCGCCGGAAGAAGCGGCAGGCGGTGAAGGGCGAGTTCGACGCCATGCGCCCCGTAGATCGCACCTTTGGCCAGCGCCTACGTCGCCTTTTTCCCTACGGGGGCACCTAGCCTCTAGTTAGCTGTCTAAGGGGGGAGAGGATTTGAGCAGGATCAAGAGAGGCGTCACCACAAGGCGAAGGCACAAGAAGGTGCTCGCTCAGACGCGAGGCCATCGAGGTGCCCGCCATCGCCTACTGAAACAAGCACGGGAATCCCTCATGCACGGTCTCTACTACGCCTATGTGCATCGGAGGGACCGCAAAGGGCAGTTTCGCCGCCTCTGGATAGCCCGCATCAACGCCGCTGTTCGCCTGCATGACCTCTCCTACAATCGCTTCATCGATGGCCTCCACAAGGCGGGGGTGGATATCGACCGCAAGATCTTGGCTGATCTGGCGGTTCGTGATGGCTTCGCCTTTGCCCGATTGGTGGAAACAGCCAAGGTAGCATTGGCAGCCCAATAGCGTTTTGCACAGCAGTCTCGCCAGGCCCTGAAGACCCAATCTTCGGGCCTTCTTGCTAAGAAGGGGCGGCCGCGCTCCCAAGCGGCCTATCTGCAGAGGGTCGAGGGAAGGGCTCCCCGATGGGTGTCGTCGATAGCCAGGCCACCGCTGAGGTCGATGGCAGGGTGGCTTCCAGGTCCAGGCCGCTACCGGTCCTCGCCTATCTGCTCATTGGATTGGTGGTACTGCTGCTCGTCATCGATAGCTGCCGCACCAGCGCGGCGGACCTGGCAGGGCCCTACTACGCACTCGATGGTCTGGGGGAGGACGTTTGGCTGGACTCCTCTATACGGGTAGTGGTCGACAGGCCGATGTCCTTCCAGGAGGTGGAGAAGACCTTCAGAATCGAGCCACAGCCGTCCGATTGCCCTCAATGCTTGACTGTGGCCAGGGATGGGCTCACCCCCTGGGATGATTGGGCGCCCTGGGCCGAGACCATCGTCGTCTTCAATCCCCACAGGCTCCAGGTCTTCCAGGCGGAGACTGACTACACCCTAGACATCCTTGGCAAACGCTTCCCCTTCCGCACCATTCCCATCCCCAAAGCCGTTCGCTTCTCGCCCGCGCCGGGCCAGACAGGAGTGTCGACGACAGCCCCCATCGAGATCGAATTTGACCGTCCCCTGGCCGACGACAACCCACAGGACTTGGTGACCATCACGCCCTCTGTCCCCTTCTCGACTCGCTGGCAGGGGCAAAAGCTCATCGTGGAGCACGAGCGATTGCTGGCCGGCAGCCCGTATGGGGTGAGCCTCTCGCCTGGCATCCGCGATTCGGCTGGTCACCCCAGCCAGGAGCACTACTTCCTTGTCTTCGCCACTGCTAATCCCCCCACGGTTGTGGGTGCTGAGCCCGCTGAGAACAGCGTCCAGCATGTCTTCGGCGAGGTGAAGGTGGCCTTCGATCAGCCGATGGATCGAACGTCGGTGGAGCAGTCCTTCAGGGTGGAACCGCAGGCCTCCGGCAGCTTCGGCTGGCCGGACGACAAGACGCTGGTCTGGAAGCCATTGGCCCTTCTGTACAGCACCACCTATCGCATCAGCGTCGGGGGCGCCTCCCAGACGGGCGATCCAGTGGTGCAGGATTTCTCCTGGCAGTTTCGCACTCAGGATCCGCCACCACCGGTGATCACCAGCAGCGGTGACGGGACAATTGTCCTTACCTTCGACGATCAGGGCAGCAAGGCCCAGGTGGAGGCGATCCTGAACGTCTTGGCCGAGAACATAGCGAAGGCCGTCTTCTTCCCCACGGGCAAGTGGGCGGAGCAGAACACGGATCTCATCGATAGGATGAAGGCGGAAGGCCATCTTGTGGGCAACCACACCTACAGCCACGCCAACCTGACCAAGCTTTCGGAGCAGGATATCCGCTGGGAGATCGAGCACGGCGCCGGCCGCGACCTCCTTCGCCTCCCCTACGGGGCACGTAACGCTTTGGTGGATTCGGTGGCTGCTGACCTGGGCTATAGCATCTACGGCTGGAATGTGGATCCTGAGGACTGGAAAGGGGTCAGCGCTCAGGGGATCGTGGAGACGGTGATCCGCGAAGTGAAGCCGGGCTCAGTGATCGTGCTGCACCTAGAGGGAACGAATACCGCCGAGGCCCTGAAGCACCTCATCCCACTTCTGCGCCAGATGGGCTACAAGTTCTGGCAACCGTAAGGCTCTAGCCCCTGAGGACAGCCCCTACCTCTCGCGACAGGCGCTCCAGGATGCGGCGGCGCTCCCGATCGACCTCGGCGTCGGTCAGGGTGTGGTCCAGCGATTGGTAGGAGATGGCGTAGGCCAGCGATTTCTTGCCCGCCGGCACCGGCGGGCCCGTGTAGACATCGAACAGGGCGGCCCGCTGCACCAGGGAGAAGGCCTCGACTATGGCCTGCACCTGGGCGGCGGTTACCCCCTCGTCCACGACGATGGCAATGTCCTCTTCCACCGCCGGAAAGCGGGAAAGCGACTGGTAGAGGCGGGGTTTGCCCACCTGGGGCACGAGCGTCTCCAGGTTCACCTCGAACAGATAGACGTCCTGCTCGATATCGAAGGAGGCGGCCACCCGCGGGTGTACCTGCCCCACCAGGCCCACCCTCTGGCCGTCCAGCCGCACCTCGGCCGTTCGGCCGGGCACGAGGGCGAAGTCCTCGCTGTCGTGGTAGCTGACGGCGAGGCCCAGGCGGTTGAAGAGCAACTCCAGATAGGCCTTGGCGTCGTAGAGGTCGACCGGCTCGCCCCTCGGCTGGCGCCAGCGGTCGGGCTGGTCTCCTGTCCCCACGCCGGCCAGGGATTCCACTTCGTGGGGTAGCTCCTCTGGGCGAGGCAGGTAAACGCGGCCCACCTCGAATAGGGCGATGCGCCTCTGAGCATGCCGCAGATTGGAGGCCAGGGTTTCCAGAAGCGACGCTCTGAGGGTGGTGCGCAGGTACTCCTGCTGGTAGCTCATGGGATTGGTCACCCGCAGAGGTGGACGCTGACTCAGCTCCTCCGGTGGCAACACCTTGGCCAGGCTCTCCAGGTTGGTAAGGGAGTAGGTGATGACCTCCTGCATGCCAGCAGCGGCCAGGATGTCCCTGACCCGCTCTCGCAGCTCTCGCGACGGCTGTGGCTGCGCCGGCGGGATCGCGCCGCTGAGGGTGGTGGTGGGCAGCTCGCCGTAGCCGATGATGCGGGCCAGCTCCTCAGCCACGTCGTCGGGGATGTGTACGTCGGTACGCCAGTAGGGAACGCGCACCACATAGCGGTCAGGAGGAACCCAGCGGCAGCCGAAGCCGAGGGAGACCAGCGTCTGACGCACCTGGGGGGTAGGAAGCTGAAGGCCCAGGACGCGGCGCAGCCGCTCCTGGGTGACGGTGATGCGTGTTTCCCGTCGCTTGCCTGGATAGACATCGATGATGCCTTCGGCCGCGCGGCCGCCCGCTAGCTCCAGCATGAGGCGCACGGCACGCCTGATGGCTACCATCGCCAACTCGGGGTTCAGGCCTTTTTCGAAGCGGGCAGAGGCGTCGGTGCGCAGCTTGAGGGCGGTGCTGGTGCGGCGAATACTGGCCGGGTTGAAGTTGGCCGATTCCAGAAGGATGGCCGTAGCGTTCTCGCTCACCTCGCTGGCAGCCCCTCCCATGAGCCCCGCTACGGCCACCGCCTCCTTAGCGTCAGCGATGACCAGCATGTCGTGGTTCAGGGGCCTGTCGGTGCCGTCCAGGGTGACCATCACCTCGCCGGGGCGGGCTCGTCGGACGATGATCTTGCGATCGCTGATCAGGGAGAAGTCGAAGGAGTGCAAGGGCTGTCCTACCTCCAGCATCACGTAGTTGGTAATGTCCACCACGTTGCTGATAGGACGCACACCGGCCGCCACCAAGCGTTCCTGCATCCAGGGAGGCGAAGGGCCGATCTGCACGCCCTCGATGAGGGCGGCGCAGTAGCGGGGACAGAGATCGCGGTCGGCTATCTCCACCCGCACGCGCTCCTTGATAGGTTGGCCCAACTCTTGGTAGTCGCCCGGCGGCTCGCGAACGCTGCCCCCGCTGAGGGCGGCCACCTCGCGGGCGATGCCCAGCACGGACAGGCAGTCGGGCCGGTTGGGGGTGACATCTAGGTCGAGTATGGTGTCGCCCAGATACTGGCCCAGGGGCATGCCCACCGGGGCATCTTCCGGCAGTACCAGGATGCCCTCGTGGGAGTCGGACAGACCCAGCTCCTTCTCAGAGCAGACCATCCCCGCCGATTCCACGCCGCGGATCTTGGCAGCCTTAAGGATCGTGGGCTGGCCGCTGTGGCCGTCAATCAGCTCTGCCCCCAGGCGCGCGAAGGCCACCTTCTGGCCCGGCGCTACGTTGGGCGCACCACACACCACCGTCATCTGCTCGCCGCCGAGCTCCACCGTCGCCAGGCGAAGGCGATCGGCATTGGGGTGCGGGGAGACGCCAACCACCTGGGCCACGCTGATCTTCTCCCACTCACGGCCGGTGGTGAGGATAGCGTCCACCTCCGTGCCGGCCATCGTGAGACGGCGAGCCAGCTCCTGCGCAGGCAGATTTATGTCAACGTATTCCCCCAGCCACTTAAGGGGTACTTTCACAGGGGCACCTCAAAACTGCTCCAGGAAACGCAGGTCATTGGCATAAAATAGGCGGATGTCCTCGATGCCGTGGCGGAGCATGGCCACCCGCTCGACGCCTAGGCCGAAGGCGAAGCCGGTGTAGCGCTCGGCATCGTAGCCCACGTTCGCCAAGACCTCGGGGTGGACCATGCCTGCGCCCAGGATCTCGATCCAGCCGGAGTTGCCACAGGCACGGCAGCCCTGGCCGTCGCACAGTGGGCAATCGATGGACATGTCGGCTCCTGGCTCCACAAAAGGAAAGTAGTCGCAGCGGAAGCGCACCCGCCGCTCGCGGCCGAACAGCCGCCGCGCGAACTCGTACAGGGTTCCCTTCAGGTCAGCCATGGAGATGTTTTCGTCCACGGCCAGGCCCTCGACCTGGGTGTGCATCCATTCGTGGGTGGGGTCGGTGGCCTCGTGGCGGTAGCACTTGCCCGGCGATACGATGCGCACCGGCGGTTGCATCTGCTCCATCACCCGGATCTGCATGGGCGAGGTGTGGGTTCGCAGGAGCATGGGATATTCGTCATTGCGGACGTAGTCGATCCAGAGCGTGTCCCACATATCGCGAGCGGGGTGATCCTTGGGGATGCGGACGGCCTCGAAGTTGTAGTGGTCCCACTCCACCTCAGGGCCCTCGAACACCTGGAAGCCCATGGATACAAAGGCAGCGAGGATGTCCCGCAGGGCCTGAGTGACGGGATGAAGGCGGCCTATGGCCAGCGGTCGCCCAGGCAGGGTAACGTCCAGGCGACCCCTCTCGACGACGGCTGTGACTGTCGCCTCACGGAGCTGGGCCTGGCGCTGACTCAGCATTTCCTCCAGCTCCAACCTGAGGCGATTGGCAGCAGCCCCCACCTGTCGCCGCTCCTCGATGGGCAAGGAGGCCAGACCGCGCAAAATGATATTGAGGCGGCTGCGGCGACCGAGATGAGCTATTCGCCAGCTCTCTAGAGCCTCTTCATCGCTGACAGCCGCCAGTTCCGTTCTGGCTTTGTCTTCGATTTCCTTCAGCTCTTGCAGTTGGGGAAGAATCATGCGTGCTTAGCAACTCCGGGGCCAGCGCTGGTATTATATTATGAAGTGGTATCGCCAGGTCAACGGCTGGTGACTGGTTCATGGTTGATTGGTGGGTTCTGGACTCCCAGGTTCGCATACAACCCCCAGCCTGAAGGCTGGGGCATTGAGAGGCAATTCCGATGCCCCCGCCTTGAGGCGGGGGTCGAGAATAAGGCCACCAACGGCTGGGATGTCTTGACAGTGATTGCAGCGGCGATATGATTTGACAGCGTGGTGGGTCAGTTCGCCAAAAGGAGGCGTGAAGATGGCAACGCGAGCATACATCCTCATCGAGGCGGCGGTGGGCAAAGCCAAGCCGGTGGCCGAAGGGGTTGCCAGGATGAGTTTCCCCAGCGCTAGAGTGGTCACCGTTGATGCTGTCACCGGCCCCTACGACGTCATCGCCCTCTTGGAGGCTGATGACCTGGATCGTCTGGGTACGGCGATCACGGACAGTATCCAGCAGGTGGACGGCGTTCAGCGCACCACCACCTGCCTGGTCGTCAGGCTCGGCTAGGAGCCGGGCACTCCCGCCGGCAGTCCCTCCGCCTGCCGGCGGGCGGTTGGTCTTTGCGAACGGGCCGATGCCCCAACGAGGGCACAGCTCGCTCGTTAGCTGTGTTGATCGCCATCTTCTTCTACATTTGCCAGCGATTGGCAAGGCGAGGGGGCAGCCCCTATGGTAGGTGAGCAGACATGATCAGCGTCGAGGAAGCCCTGGAGCGCATCCTTAGCTACGTCAGCGTCCTGGAGGCCGAGGACAAATCGACCCTTGCTGCTCTCGGCCAGGTGCTGGCCGAGGACGTGATCGCTCCCCTGAGCATCCCGCCGCTGGACAACAGCGCCATGGACGGCTATGCCCTGCAGGCCGCCAGCACCGTCGGCGCCTCTCGCTCCGCGCCGGTGGAGCTTCGGGTGGTGGGCGAACTGGCGGCTGGCTATGTGTTCGAAGGAGAGGTGACCGCCGGCACGGCGGTTCGCATCATGACCGGCGCTCCTGTCCCCAGGGGCGCCGATACGGTGGTTCCCTTCGAGGAGACGGATGAGGCGGTCCACAAGGCGCCGCTGACGGCGCGGCGCATCGACGAGAGGGTGCGCATCCTCAGAGAGGCCAGGCCCGGCGATAACATCCGCCGGGCGGGCGAGGACATCCGCGAGGGCCAGCAGGTGCTGGCCAAGGGCGTCGTCCTCAGGCCGGCGGAGATCGGGCTGCTGGCCTCCGTCGGCCGCAGCACGGCCAAGGTGGTGCGACGACCGGTGGTGGCAGTGCTCTCCACCGGCGACGAGCTGGTGGAGGTGGGCCAGCCCCTACCGCCCGGCCGCATATACGACAGCAATGCCTACAGCCTGGCCGCTCTCATCGAGCGCTGCGGGGGCATTCCCAACGTGCTGGGCATCGCCCCCGATACGGTGGAGGCCCTCGTACGCAAGATCCATCAGGGGCTGGATGCTGATATGCTCCTCACCTCGGCGGGCGTGTCGCGAGGCGACTACGATATGGTGAAAGACGTGCTGGCCCGCGAGGGGGAGATAGACTTCTGGACGGTGGCCATGAAGCCAGGCAAACCCCTGGCTTTCGGCTTCTTCCGCAGCGGTCAGCGGCGCGTCCCGCACATCGGCTTTCCCGGCAACCCTGTGAGCTCGATGGTCTCCTTCGAGCTGTTCGCCCGCCCGGCCATCCTCAAGATGATGGGCAAGACCCACTGGCAGCGGCCAGCCGTTCGCGCCATTGCCAAGGAGCGCATCGTCAACCGGGATGACCGCCGCCGCTACTTCGCCCGCTGCGTCGTCACCCAGGAGGGTGGCCGCTACTATGCCTCCCTCACCGGGCCTCAGGGCTCGGGCATCCTCAGCTCCATGGCCGCCGCCAATGGCCTCACTGTCATCCCTGAGGGTGTGGGCGTGGTGGAGCGGGGGGAGGAGATCACGGTGATGATGCTCGACTGGAGCCAGGGCGAGGAGTGGGGCACAGCTTAACGGGCGGGCTCTTGCTCGCATCATTCACCCCTTAAGCGCGCCGCCCCGGCCGGGCGGGATTCGGCCCCACAACGTCTGGATCAAAGGCTTGTCACTATCCGCCTCGGCTTGTCACCGGTCTGCCCCTCTCGTGAAAGACCCGTATCTAGTCAGACGGCAAGACCTGTAACCGATTTTTCAACTGAGCGTCCTTGATAGTGGAGCTAAAGGCAAAGATGGCTTCTCGGTGAGCGAGCGCAGCCGCTTGGCCACGAGTCTACGGGGTCTACCCCAGTGCATCCCGCCAAGGCCGGGCGGTCCTGGGCTGCCTCCCCGTCAGCAAGGTGGTACTAGCCAGACCCTATCCTGAAGGAGGGTAGCTGCCCACAGTGTTTGGTTTGAGATCAGCGCGGGGACGGGCCGTCCTGGCAAGCATGGTTCTCATTTCGGTTCTGGTGGTCGTCGCCATCGTAGTGGCTCTACGTGTCCGCGAGCACCAGCACCGACTCCTCGCACTGGAGGACATGGCCACCACGGTTGCCACCCTAGAGGACGCCCGAGCCCAACTCTACCTTGAGATGGCTTCCATTTCTGGCCTGGCGCTTACAAACGATCCAGCTCTTGCCGATGAATACCACGAGGCTGCGGTGCGGCTGGAGCAAGACCTGATTCAGGTGCGAGCCGAGGCCGCTGGCGCGGGCAAGTCCGACTATTCGGCGAATCTGGACGACTTGACTGAGCGGGCATACAACTTCAATCAGACAGCGAGCGCTGCCATTCCACTTCTGCTTCAGGAAAATACCGAGACGCTAAACCAGTTGGTGGCCGCCGTTCTGCCAGGCACACGGGCTGAGGTCGAGGCTATGGTGGCCACCCTCGAACAGCTAGCCGATGGCAAGCGGGCCGAGTTGGCCGCCGAGAGAACGACGGCAAGCGAGGTCACAGACACCACCAGTTGGATCGTCATCGGCTTTGGCGGTGCTGCCCTCCTGGTAGCTGCCGGCATAGCAATAGCGACCATCGTGTCGATGGTGCGCCCGTTGGCCTCGCTGCGGGCAAGCGCCAGGTCAATCACCTCCGGGAACCTGGAAGCGAGGGCCAAGGTGTTCGGCCCGGAGGAAGCGGCCTCGGTGGCCCGCGACTTCAATGAGATGGCAGAGGCCCTAGCAACGAAGACCAAGGAATACATCGATACTGCCAACCTGACCGGCGACATAATTGCGAGGCTGGATAAG
>JALHUG010000250.1 GCA_022866185.1 Dehalococcoidia bacterium | reverse complement strand
GTGGATATCGGAATTGTGGCGGTGCCCGCTGTTGAAGCTCAAGAGGTGGTGAACGCCTTGGTGCGCTGCGACGTGAAGGCTATCCTCAACTACGCCCCCATGTGCCCTCGCCGGCCCCCCGATGTGGAACTGCGCCAGATCGACCCCGTCCTTGCCCTTCAGAGCATGACCTTTCACCTAAAGGCCGTAAAAGGGCCGACGAAGGGGCGTTAGTATCCGGCCAGGAAATCGCCCTCGGCGGGCTGAGCACGACGGATGAGGTCCAGGTGCTCGAGGGCGATACCAGCCCCGATGGCCACCCAATCCATAGGGTTCTCGGCCACCGAGCAGGGGATGCCGATTTCCTGAGAGATCAGCCGGTCCAGGTTGCGGATGAGGGCGCCACCCCCTGTAAGGACGATGCCCCTGTCTACCACGTCGGAGGACAGCTCCGGCGGCGTCCGCTCCAACACCGCTCGGATGGCCCCCAGGATGCTGGCCAGGGGTTCCTCAATGGCCTGCGTGATCTCCTGGGAGGTCACAGTGATGTTCTTGGGCAGGCCGGTGATCTGGTCACGGCCGCGCACCTCTGTGGTCAGCTCTTCCTCCAGGGGGAGGGCGCTGCCCACAGCGATCTTCACATCCTCGGCAGTGCGGTCGCCAATGATCAGGTTGTGGCGACGCTTGATGTAGGTGGCGACGGCCTCGTCCATGCGGTCGCCGGCCACTCGCACCGATTCACTGGTGACAATGCCATACATGGATATGACCGCGGCCTCGGTGCGGCCGCCGCCGACATCCACCACCATGTGGCCTCGGGGTGTGTCCACGGGGATGCGAGCACCGATGGCAGCGGCCAGAGGCTCGGGCACCAGATTGGCCGGCCGGCGAGCGCCGGCTGACTCGGCGGCATCGCGCACCGCCCGCTGCTCTACGCTGGTCACCCCTGCCGGTATGCAGACCATGACCTCCGGCCTGATGAGACGGAACCATCCCATCACCTTACCGATGAAGTAGCGCAGCATGGCCTCGGTGGTCAGGTAGTCAGCGATGACACCATCGCGCATGGGCCGGATCACGACGATAGGCCCCGGCGTGCGCCCCAACATGTCGCGAGCCTCGCGTCCCACCGCCACGATGCTGTTGTCCCGCTGAGCCACCGCCACCACCGAGGGCTCCTTGATGACGATGCCCCTACCTCGCACGTAGACCAACACGTTGGCCGTGCCCAGGTCCACCCCTATTCTCTTGCCGAACATGCTCCCCACCCCCAGCCCAAGAATCGATCAGCGGCGGAAATGCTATGCGCTCTGGATGCTTGCTCCCAGAGACCGCAGCTTGCCGTCGAGGCGCTGATAGCCGCGGTTCAGGTGATAGATGTCGGAGATCACTGTCCTGCCGCGGGCGGCTAGCCCCGCCAGCACAAGCGCCGCCCCCGCTCGCACGTCGAGAGCGCGAACGCTGGTGCCGATGAGGGAAGTGGGCCCGCTGATGATGGCGGTGGTGCCGGTGGAGATTACCTCCGCCCCCATCTTTCGCAGCTCGCTGACATATAGCAGACGATTTTCGAAGACCCTCTCGTGGACGTAGCTCACACCCCGCGCCTGGGTGAGAAGAGCGGCCATGGGCGCTTGAAGGTCGGTGGCCAAGCCAGGATATGGCAGCGCCTGGATGGTCACTGCCGCCAGTTGGCCATCGCCGCGCACATGCAGGACGCCCTCGCCCTCATCCACTTGAACCCCTGCCTCCCTGAGCTTGCTCACCAGCGAGTACAGGTGCTGAGGTTCCACCCCGCAGACGCGAACGTCACCGCCGGTGATGGCGGCGGCGATGGCGAAGGTGCCCGCCTCGATGCGATCGGGGATTATGCGCTGACTGGTGCCATGAAGAGCGTCCACCCCTTCGATCTCCAACGTGTGAGAGCCCGCCCCCTGGATGCAGGCGCCCATTCTGTTCAACATCTCTGCCAGGCTGACGATCTCCGGCTCGGCGGCCGCGTTGACGATAACGGTGGTGCCTTTGGCGAGGGTGGCAGCCATCATAAGGTTCTGGGTGCCCAGGACGCTAGGGTAGTCCATGAACAGGCGGGCGCCCCGCAGCCTCTTGGCCTGGGCCATGAACTTCTCCTCCTGGTGACGAATGTCCGCGCCCATGGCAGAAAAGCCAGCCAGGTGGACATCGATGGGCCTCTGGCCGATGACATCGCCTCCGGGCGGGCTGCAGGCCGCCTGGCCGAAGCGAGCCAACAGGGGGCCCATGACCATAAAGCTAGCCCGCAGGTTGACCACCTGCTCCGTGGGTGGAGAGAACGAGGTGATGTGAGCGGCCCTAAGGCGCAGCGTCGAGGGCGATGGCCTCTCGACCTCCGCACCCAGGCTCTCCAGCACCCGGGCCATGAACTTGACGTCACCGATGTCAGGAACGTTCTCCAGATAGCACTCGTCGGGCACCAGGAGAGAGGCAGCCATAGCAGCCACGGCGGCGTTCTTGGAGCCACTTACCTCCACCGTGCCTTGGAGCCTCTGCCCACCGTCGATGATGAAGCGCTCGCTTGCCATGAGCGTGTCCCATTGCTGGAGGAGGAACGGGGGGCCTAGCTGGGTGGTGGCGAGCCGCCGCGGCGCCGCCGCCGCGTTTGCTCGAGCGCCTTGAGGCGAATAAGGGCCCGCTTGAGGTCCATTTCCGCCTGCACCATGTCGATGGTCCCCTCGCGCGAGGCCAGGCGCTCCTCGGCGCGGCGACGAGCCTCCTCCGCCCGCGCTGCGTCGATGTCCTCTCCCCTCTCAGCAGCATCGGCCAGGATGGTCACCCGATTCTCCCGCACCTCGATGAAACCACCTGTAATGGCCATGGTCGTCTCTTCCTCGCCCTTGATGACGCGCAGCACCCCCGGCTTGATCGTGGTCAAAAGGGGCGCGTGCAGGGGAAGAACCCCCAGCTCGCCCTCGATGCCGGGGACGATCAACCGGTCGACGCCATCTTCGGAGAAGACGACCCTCTCGGCGGTAACGATGTCAACCTTCAGGTTTGGCACCGGTTTATGCCCCCTTGGCCCCTGCTGCTTCCTTCTCCATCTGCTCGGCCTGCTCGGCCGCCTCCTCGATGGTGCCCACCATGTAGAAGGCCTGCTCCGGTAGGTGGTCCCACTTGCCCTCCAGGATCTCCTTGAAGCTCCGCACCGTGTCGCGGACGGGCACGTACTTGCCGGAGCGGCCGGTGAAGGCCTCGGCCACGAACATGGGCTGAGAGAGGAAGCGCTGGATCTTGCGGGCGCGCATCACCGTCAGCTTGTCCTCCTCCGACAACTCCTCGATGCCCAGGATGGCGATGATGTCCTGCAGCTCCCGATAGCGCTGGAGTACGGCCTGCACACCGCGGGCCGCCTGGTAGTGGTCCTCGCCGACGACGCGGGGGTCGAGGATGCGGGAGAAGGAGGTGAGGGGGTC
>JALHUG010000249.1 GCA_022866185.1 Dehalococcoidia bacterium | reverse complement strand
GAGGGAACTGCAGGCCTACGTGCACTTCTACAACAACAAACGGCTGCACAGTGCCCTTGGCTACAGTGCGCCGCTGGTGTACGCTCTGGAGCGTCTACCTCAGGCCCAGGTCTACCACATCTCCTGAAACCCTACAGCCAAAGTCAAGGCAGTGTACTGGACGAGTACACCCCCTTGGCAGTCGCTTTGTTTTCTTGCTATACTCCCCGCGGACAGAAACGAGACGAAAGGAGAGAAGCCGCCAGGGGCCTTCGGGCCGGAAACTCATCGGCCTCTGGCGGAAAGTTATGCCAGCAATCATTGTCGTCGGCGGTCAGTGGGGAGACGAAGGCAAAGGGCGGGTGGTGGACCTCATCGCCCGCAAGGCCCACGTGGTGGCCCGCTACTCGGCGGGCAACAACGCCGGCCACACCGTAATCAACGAGTTCGGCGAGACCCGCCTTCATCTAGTACCGGCGGGCATCTTCTACCCCGATAAGGTATGCGTCATCGGCAACGGCGTGGTCATCGACCCCAAGGTCCTCCTGGAGGAGATTCACGAACTGCGGTCGCGGGGGGTGAGCGTCGAGAGGCTGCACGTCAGCAGCCGCTGCCACATCATCATGCCCTGGCACCCCATAATCGACCGCCTGGATGAGGAGCTGCGGGGCAAGGCAGCCATCGGCACCACCGCCCGCGGCGTCGGGCCCTGCTTCGCCGACAAGGTAGCCCGCGCCGGCATCCGCATGGGCGATCTCATCGACCCCGAGGCCTTCCGCGAGCGCCTGTCGTTTGTCCTGCCCTACAAGAATGCCTTCCTGGAGAAGCTATACGGAGCCGAGCCCCTGTCCTTCGAGGAGGTCTACTCCACCTACACAGAGTACGGCGCTGAGATTGCCCCCTTCGTCACCGAGACAGCGGAGCTGGTGCAGGACGCGCTGGAGCGGGGCGAGATGGTCCTCCTGGAGGGCGCACAAGGCGGCCTTCTCGACCTCGATGCCGGCACCTACGAGTATGTGACCTCTTCGGTGCCCTCCTCTCTGGCCGCAGGCGCGGGCATCGGCATCGGCATCGGGCCTACCCAGATATCGAAGGTAGTGGGGGTGTGCAAGGTCTATCAGACGCGCGTGGGCAACGGCCCCATGCCCACCGAGCTTCTGGGCGAGGAGGGCGACCTCCTGCGCGAGCGTGGGCAGGAGTACGGCACCACCACTGGTCGGCCTCGCCGCTGCGGCTGGTTCGATGCCGTGGCCGGCCGCTATATCGCCCGCCTCAACGGCATGACCTCGGTGGCCCTGACCCGCCTGGACATCCTCGACCAGTATCCCATCATCAAGGTGTGCACCGCCTATCGCCTGGATGGCACCACAACCAAGATCTTCCCCAGCAGCGCCAGGACCCTTCTGCGGGCGGAGCCCATCTATGAGGAGCTACCCGGCTGGCAGAAGGACACCAGGCAGGTGCGTGCCTTCGAAGACCTGCCGGCCCAGGCCAAGAGCTACGTCCAGCGCATCCAGGAGCTTCTGGGCTGCCCAATAGACCTGGTATCGGTGGGCCCCGAGCGCGAGCACGCCATCATCATCAGGCCCATCATCTGACACCCCACGCCCCCAGCCCGCCGCTAACGCCAAACCCTCCGCACATGGTGAGCCCCTAGAGCCGCTCATGGTGAACTCCTAGAGCCGCACATGGTGAGCTTGTCGAACCAGGAGCGGGGCTAGCGGGTGTGGTTGGCCTACACGGTCAGCGGCAGGTCGATGTGGTGGCGACGCACCTCGGCCATGATCTTCTCGCCCGTCGCCTCGTCTGGCTCGCACAGGGGCAGGCGGGGCGGCCCCACCCGGAAGCCGATCTGGTTGAGCGCGTACTTTATGGGGATGGGGTTGCTGGCCAGGGTCATGAGGGCGTTGTTGAGAGGCAACAGCCGGCGATGAATTCTCGCCGCCTCCTCTGTCCGGCCCGCCAGGAAGCTCTCGATGAGCTCCCGCATCTGGAGACCCGTCAGGTGGGAGATGACGCAGATCACCCCGTAGCCACCCAG
>JALHUG010000248.1 GCA_022866185.1 Dehalococcoidia bacterium | reverse complement strand
GAAGCCATTTCAGAATTCTCTCCACACCGCCCCGTAATGGCGTTCAACTATTTAAATTCACCTCTGCGGGATAAATCCCGCAGCTTCCTCAAAGCTGAGGGTTTCAACCCTCAGGGGGGTTCTTATTTTCTTGATCGCCATAACGGGGCGGCATGCATGCCCCCGCCTTCAGGCGGGGTTGGCAAGTCACTCTTGAGACAACTGGTACTCATGCAGCAGCTCTTTCAGTACTTGGCGGGCTGCCTGGGCCGCCCGCCCGCGATGGCTGATGGCGTTCTTCTCCTCCGCCGATAGCTGGGCCATGGTCAGGCCGCGCTCCGGCAGGTAGAAGATGGGGTCGTAGCCGAACCCGCCTTCCCCCTGGGGAGCCTCGGCCACCAGGCCCTTGCACTCCCCCCGGCACAGCCGAACCCCGCCTTGGGGGTCGGCTATGGCGATGACACAGACGAAGCGGCAACCACGCTCCGAGGCCGGCACCCCCTCGAGGTGCTCCAGGAGGAGAGACATCTTCTCCTGGTAGGTGGCCTCCTCGCCGCCGAAGCGAGCCGCCCGTGGCCCTGGCTCGCCGGCCAAGGCATCCACCTCCAGGCCTGAGTCATCGGCCAGGGCATAGAGGCCGCTCACCTGAGCGGCCTCTATCGCCTTCAGTGTAGCATTTTCCTCGTAGGTATCGCCAGTCTCCTCGGCGGACAGGCTCAGGCCCAGCTCGCCTGGCGTCACCAGCTCCCAGCCGCAGCTGGCCAGAAGCTGGCGGTACTCAGCCGCCTTGCCGGCGTTATTGGTGGCTAGGAGGAGGTTGCACAAGTCACTTGCAGTCCTTGTCCCTGAAGTTGATCAGCTCCGCCCTCAGCTGACGGTAGTACCTGCTACCGGCGCGGTATCTGAACACCGGGGTGAGATCGCCGTAGCGACCATAGAAAGGGGTGTCTAGCGGGGCGCTCAGTAGCCGCTGCTCGAAGGCCACCTCGGGCGTGACGACCGCGAACACGAAGGGCCTCATCGAATACAACCAGCACCGGATTCTGGGGCTGAGATTGGCAAACTGGCCTCGGCACATCTCGACAGACAATGTAATCTCGGCAAGTGTTTGGCCCGTCCGCTCATAGTCTGCGCGCCGCTCTGCTTCTGGCGAATCCGGGTCGAGGAGGATGATGTCCCAGTCGACGGCGTTCCCGGGCTGGTGAAGCTCATGACTCAGCACCGAAAAAAGGGACTCTCCTTGATACTGCCAACCTCCGAACTGCAACATATCCCGCCCGGCTACCGCGCACGTGATCAGCGTCCCTACTCCCAAGTTTGCCTGCTGAACCAGAGCCTCAGCGATGTCGCTCTGGGCCTCGACCCGGGTGGCATATACCCTGTCCACGCCGTCAGGCGGGCCATCGGGAGGCCCGGCGGGCGGCGTCGGCTGGCGCTTCAACAGCTCAATAGCCCTTGAAAGAGCATCCCCGATGAGTTTAATGCATGATGCGACGCCAACGGCCGCAGATACCGCCAGGCCGACCGCACGCCCTCCTTCTGGCATGTCGAGAGTTGCGAACAGCACCGTAAACCCGACGGCCACGGAAACACCGAAGAGCGCTACGCCTTGCCAAACAGAGCCAAGCCTCGCGTTTGGACGCTGCGGCTTCATGACACCGTCACCTCCTAACCATGCACCTCTGCTCCGCTGCCCCCTCCTTCTAGTCCAGCGGCTCCCAGCGGTTGGCCAGCTTCTTGGCGATGATCGGCATGGTAGTGTACTCCATCTCCTCCAGCGGCAGGCGGTGCGGCTCGAAGGGGCCATGCGCGCGCAGGTAGTCGGCTATCTCGTTGGCCTTCTGGCGGGTGTGATCGTAGCTGGGGTCATCGAACATGTCCCTGGGGCCCACCAGCTTGCCGTTGGCCAGTTGGAAACCCAGGCACACGACACGGGGCGGCCCATCGAAGCGGGTGGGGTGGGCGTCCTTGAGCCCGACGGGCATCCAGGGACCGTGGTGTGAGCCGCGCATCCAGCCCTCGACGAGGAAGGGCAGCGCGAAGGGCTCCAGGACCTCCCCCACGGCGGGGAAGTCGCCCTGAGCTCGCACTATGCACACCGGGTCGTCCTTGCCGACGTAGCGGCCGGCGATGAAGGAGAGCCGGTCGGTGCTGGACACGGCCGCTATCGCGTCAGTGGCCCGCGAAAAGACTCGTTTCACGGCGTAGCGCGAGGGTGCCCCGAGGAAGATGAGCAGGTCGTATATCTCTTCGGGGGCGTTGAGGGTGATCTTCTGGTGCTCGACGACGTCCTGCACCTCGAAGCTGAAGCCCTGGTGGAGGCTCTCGGCGATCACCAGGCCGGCGGTGGTGAAGGGGTCGGCGAACATCTTGTACAGGGGCATGTTGAACGAGCCGGCCGATGTCTTGTCGCCCATGAAAACGAGGAGCGGCTCGGATAGGCGCTCCTCGATCTCCATCTCTGCCGAGCCGGGGCCGGCGCCGCGGATGTTCCCCGAGAAAGCGTCGGTCAGGAGGTCCTGGCCGGCACCGTACAGCTTCAGCTTCTTGGCCACATCGGTGCATGCTATGAAGGTGTCCCAGGCCAGGCGATGCACCGGCTCATAGTTCTCCCCGTGTTCGTGGGTCATGATCAGGAACAAATCATCGCCGCAATAGGTGACATGGTGATCGACGAGGAGACCCTTCTGACGCGCCTTCTCAATCTCCTCACGGCCCTTCTCCAGCACGTCGGGGTGCATGGCCGAATGACCTACATATCCGCCGACGTCAGCCTTAATGGTGCTAATGGTGATCAAAGCGTACCCCCTGTTGGTGCAACTCAAAGTCAAGCCAGTTGCCCCTGGGGAAAGGACGGGAACGAGTGTCGAGCATCGAACCGGCCAATTCCTTTCCGCACAAGCAAGGCCATGTTACTGGCGGTCGCCCAGACGGTCAAGCCTGCCCAGCGCCTCTGTCGATGGTTTGAGACTTTGTCACCCCGTAGCTGCTCTATGATTTCGTCACCTGTGGGCCCTGACCTCGACCCAGCCGCCTGCTTCAGCTGGCGAAGATGGAGGGTAACAAGATCGGTGACCGTCGCCACCAACATGGGCAATATTTTTCGGCAAATTCCCACTCAGGGTCATGTCTGGCAGGCGCAATGAACTATGCCATGCTTTGCCGGTAAACTATTGAAAATCTTGTTCACCAGTGGTAAATTCCTCCCAAAGGGGCATGCTTGGCCAGAGGAATGGAGGCTGCCATGGCTGAGGAAGAAGAGATCGGTCGGGTAAGAGACTACTTCGCTCGCATCGGGGTGGCGGGCATCGACCTCACCGGCCGCCTCAAGGTGGGCGACAGGATCCACATCAAGGGCCACACCACCGACCTCCAGCAGGTGCTGGAATCGATGCAGATCGAGCACCAGAGCATCCAGGAGGCCGGCCCGGGGGACTCGGTGGGGATCAGGGTGCAGGATCGCTGCCGAAGCGGTGATAACGTCTATCGGGTGACCGAATAGACAGCGGCGGAGCTATCGCAGCACCCTCTCGAACACAAAGCTGATAATACCCACCAGAGGAGCTCCCAGGAAGGCGGCGATTGGCCCGTCCACGCTGAAGCCGACACTGAACTGGCCCGATAGCCAAGCGGTAAGGGCCAGCATGGCGGCGCTCACCACCCAGGTGAAAAGTCCCAGGGTCAAGCACTGTAGGGGACAGCTCAGGCGAATGGCCAGCGGCCAAACGACGAGGCCGACCCCAGTGAAGATGGCCGCTGCCGCCAGAACCGCCTGCCAGCCCTCAAGCTCAATGCCTCGTATCACCAGCGAGGCCACCCAAAGGGCGCCAGCGTTCGCCGCCCAGCGCGCCACTAACCGCCAGAGCCGTTGGACAGTCTGCTCTGATATCAAGGCTACCAAAAAGCAGCCCGCCTGCGGGCAGGCGGGCAGGCACTTCTACCAGCGAAGCCCAAAAGGCAGCGCCTAGTCGCCAGCCATCCCTCGCATGAGGTTGGCCATCTCGACGGCTGACACTGCGGCGTCGTAGCCTTTGTTGCCCATCTTGCCGCCTGCTCGATCCAGGGCCTCCTCCAGGCTGTCGGCGGTGATGATGCCGAAGATAAGGGGAACGCCCGTCTCCAGGCCGGCCCGGGCGATGCCGCTGCTGACCTGGCTTGCTACGTACTCGAAGTGAGGGGTCTCGCCGCGGATGATCGCCCCCAGACAGACCACCGCTTGATAGCGGCCACTCTCGGCGAGCTTGCGGGCGACCAAGGGGATCTCGAAGGAGCCGGGCACCCAGGCCACATCCACCTGCTCCGCCTCCACGCCATGAAGCCTCAGGCTGTCCTGGGCGCCAGCCAGGAGCTGGCGGGTTATCAGGTCGTTGAACCGCGAGACGACGATAGCTATACTCAAGCCCTCGCCGCGGAGATGTCCTTCGAAGGTCGTGCCAGCCACCGAATACCTCCTGTCAGGACACGATGTCCAGCAAGTGGCCCAACTTATCGCGCTTGGTCTCCAGGTAGCGCATGTTGTGAGGGTTCGGCTGGGCGATGATGGGAATTCTCTCTACCACCTCCAGGCCGTAGCCTTCCAGGCCCGCCCGCTTCGAGGGGTTATTGGTGAGCAGGCGGATCTGCCTGAGCCCCAGGTCCACCAGGATCTGCATGCCGATGCCGTAGTCGCGACGGTCGGCGGGGAAGCCGAGGGCCTCGTTGGCCTCCACCGTGTCCAGACCTTGCTCGTCCTGGAGAGCGTAGGCACGGATCTTGTTGCAGAAGCCGATGCCTCGCCCTTCTTGGCGCATGTAGACGAAGACCCCTCTTCCCTCCTCGGCGATGCGTTCCAGGGCCAGCTCCACCTGCTCGCCGCAGTCGCAGCGCAGGCTGTGGAAGACGTCGCCGGTGACGCATTGGCTGTGCATGCGCACCAGCACCGGCTCCGGCGTGGAAACGTCGCCCATCACCAGGGCGGCGTGCTCGTCGGGGTCTATGATGCTACGGTAGGCAATCAGGCGAACCTCACCCCAGCGGGTGGGTATCATCGTCTCGGCCACTCGGCGCACCAGCCTCTCCCGTTGGATGCGGTGGGAGATGAGCTGATTGACGCTGAGGATCTTCAGACGGTGGCGGGCAGCGAACCGCTTGAGGTCGGGCAGGCGAGCCATGGTGCCGTCGGCCTTCATGATCTCGCACAGGACCGCTGCCGGATAGAGGCCAGCCTGACGGGCCAGGTCGACGGCGGCCTCGGTCTGGCCTGCCCGCACCAGCACGCCCCCGTCGCGGGCGCGCAGAGGGAACATGTGGCCTGGCATCACAAGGTCTTCGGGTCTGGTGGCCGGGTCGATGAGAACGCGAACCGTCTGGGCCCGATCGTGGGCTGAGATGCCCGTGCTGACGCCGTCACGGGCCTCCACGGAGATGGTGAAGGCGGTGCCAAAGGCCGACTTGTTGTCCCCCCCCATCATGGGGATGCAGACGAGGCCGCGGCCGTATCTGGTCATAAAGTTGATGGCCTCGGGCGTCACGAATTGGGCGGGAAGAGTGAGATCCCCTTCGTTCTCCCTGTCCTCATCATCGACAATGATGACGAAGCGACCTTGGCGATACTCCTCGATCGCCTCCTCGACAGCTGCCATCACCATGGCCCCATCCTCCGCTGCTCCGGCCAAGCCCCCGCTGGCCAATCCGCCGCTAGTCAGGGCTGGCCTCCTGGAGCAGTTGCTCGACGTAGCGGGCTATGATATCCGACTCCAAGTTTACCGCATCTCCTAGCTTTCGGCGAGTCAGGTTAGTGTTCTCCTGGGTGTAGAGCACCAGGGACACGGCGAACGAACCCTCATCGCGGTCTATCACCGTAAG
>JALHUG010000030.1 GCA_022866185.1 Dehalococcoidia bacterium | reverse complement strand
GGACATGAACTTGCGGTACACCTACATGAGCCCCTCCATCACGCGCATGCGTGGCTACACGGTTGAGGAAATAGTGGGCTCCAGGGCGACAGATACCATGACCCCTGCCTCCATTGAGGTTGTCAGGAAGGTTTTCGTAGACGAAAAGGCCCTGGGAAGGATGGGCAAAAAGAACCTGTTCCGGGAGCGGACGCTGGAAGCCGAGATGTACTGTAAGGATGGCTCCACCATATGGACTGAGATCAAGCTGGCGTTCCTGCACGACTCAAATGGCTGGCCTATCGGGATTATGGGCGTCACACGCGACATCACCGAGCGCAAGCGTATAGAGGAGGCCCTAAGACAGAGTGAGGAACGCTACCGTCTACTTGCCGAGAACGCATCGGACCTCATCTGGACCATGGATATGGGCTTGCGATACACGTATATGAGCCCCGCCATCACGCGCATGCGCGGCTACACTGTTGAGGAGATAGTGGACCTCCCGATCACAGAGACCATGACTCCTGCCTCTGTTGAGCTTGCCAGGAAGACTCTGGCAGAGCGAGTGGTCCTGGAAAGGGCGGGGCAATTGGGGCCGTACGATGCGACGAAGGTGGAACTCGAGATGTACTGTAAGGACGGCTCCACCATCTGGACCGAGATGAACATGACGTGGCTGCGCGACTCCGATGGCAACCCTATCGGGATCCTGGGTGTCACACGCGACATCAGCGAGCGCAAGAAGGCGGAGCAGGAGCGAGAGAGACTCAACGCCGAGCTGGAGGTGAGAGCGATCACCGACAGCCTCACTGGCCTCTATGACCATGCCCACTTCTACCAGCGCCTGGCCGAGGAGATAGATCGCTCCAAGCGGTACGGTCACGGCTTCGCCGTGTTGATGATGGACGTCGACGACTTCAAGCGCTTCAATGACTCCCGCGGTCACCAAATGGGTGACGCAATGCTGCGTCTCGTTGCTGACTGCATCCGGGCGGGTCTGCGGAGCTCAGACATCGCCTTCCGCTACGGCGGCGATGAGTTTGCAGCGATACTACCGCACTCTGATTCATCAAAGGCAAAGGCCGCGGTTAACCGCATAAATGGTCACATCGCCAAGAAACTCAAGCAGATAGATGGCGGGTCGGCAACTCGCCTGAGTCTCAGCGCCGGCGTGGCCTGCTTCCCTGAGGACGGAATGACTGCGGACGTACTAGTGCGAATAGCGGATGCTGCCCTGTACAGCGCCAAGTGGGTAGCACGGGCTCGCGACATCATGGGGCAGAGAGAAGATATCCAGTCATTGATCTCTGCCTTGGTGAGCCGGCGAGGCGGGGTCGAGAGTCCAACAGACGGAACCATCTTCCGACCCGAGGCCTTGCATGAACAGCAGGCGAGAATCGTGTCCAGTGTCGCCAGCTCCATCGCCGTGGCTCTGAAAGATGCCGGCGTGTCTCAGGCCCTTGAGGACCCAGACCTGCAGGTTCTTGCCACCGTAGGCGCAGCGGCCGAGATCAAAGATCGGTACATCCGCGGACACCCGGAGCGCACGAGCGAGGTTGCTGCGGCCCTCGCCGAGGAGATGGGGCTCTCGTCCGAACAGGTGCGGAACATCAAGATTGCCGGCCTCTTGCACGACATCGGCAAGATCACCGTTAGCGAGAGCATTCTCAACAAGCCTGGCAAGCTGACCAAGCTGGAATTCGCCAACATCAAGGATCACCCGATTGTGGGGGCTACCCTTGTCTCCCAGGTCAAGGGCTTCGAACAGTTGATCCCCATCGTTCGCCATCACCATGAGCGCTTTGACGGCAAGGGCTACCCCGACGGCCTGGCTGGCCAAGAGATCCCCCTGGAGGCGCGGATCATGAGCGTGGTGGATGTCTTTGACGCCCTAACGCACGAGCGTTCCTACCGAGAGGCCTTGAGCAGCGAAGAGGCCACAGCCGAGATGGAGCATGGTGCTGGCACTCAGTTTGATCCTGTGGTGTTGGAGGCGTTTCTAGCGTTGGCCAAAGCGCGAGGCGACAAATTGACAGACACCCCACAAGCAGCGGGCGAAAACGGGCAGGCGGTGGCTGCGAGAGTGGCGGGACGGGGGAAGCGATAGTTGCTGTTTGGCAAGAAGCAAAGATGCCCCAAGCGCCTGCCTTCTCCGGAGGCGCTCAAGCGTTTCCAGGAGGCCCTCGAGCGCCCTGTAATGGCTTCTCAGGAGGCCCTCATATTCGGGCCGCGGTGTCAGCGTCGTCGATAACGGGGGCGGTATTCGCCCTGAGCATGCAGGCTCTCTGTGAGGCCCCAGAGCGAAGAGCGGCGCTAGAGCGCCACCCTGAACTGGCTGTACTGGCCGCTGGCCTGCCTCCACTGCACCTCGACGCTGTCCACCTGCGCCCCGCGCGGCCCCTCTCTGAGATGAGCTAGGAGCGGCTCTAGGCTTTCCTCCTGGCCCTCTGCCACCACCTCCACCGAGCGCATGTCGGGGAGGTTGCGCACGTAGCCTGTCAGACCCAGGGATATCGCTCGCCTGTAGACGAAGTTACGGAAGTTGACCCCCTGCACACGGCCGCGAACGATGGCGTGCAGGGCAACGGTGGCCGTCGGCGATTCAGGCCTCTCGCTCATGGGTCTAGGCGGATAGCAGTTCGCCCACCACGTCTTCCGCCAGCGCGGGCGGCACGTCTTGGCGGATAGCCGTCCGACCGATGCCCTCCAGCAGCACCCAGTGGATGTCGCCGCCCTTGATCTTCTTGTCCAGGGCCATGGCCGCCAGAACCTTCGTAGCGTCCACCCCGCTCGCTCGCAGGGGCAGCCCGAACCTGGCGATGAGCGCGTCCTGCCGCTCGGCCACCTCGGACGGAAGCAGGCCAAGGCGGCAGGCGATGCGAGCGGCACCGGCCATGCCCACCGCCACCGCCTCGCCGTGGAGCATGCCTGCGTATTCGGCGGCTGTCTCCAGGCCGTGGCCGATGGTGTGGCCATAGTTGAGGATGGTGCGTCGGCCCGTCTCCTCCCGCTCGTCCTCGCTCACCACCGCCGCCTTGAGGGCGATGCTGCGGCTGATAACCTCGGTGGTCAACGCGGGATCCAGGCTCATGACGGCATCGGCGTTCTCCTCCAGCAGGCGCAGGAGGTCCTCGTCCATGATCAGGGCATGCTTGATGACCTCGGCCCAGCCGGTGGTGAGCTCCCGCGATGGCAGGGTCTGGAGGGTGGACACATCGGCGAGCACCAGGCGGGGCTGATAGAAGGCGCCGATGAGGTTCTTGGCCTCTTTGTGGTTGACTGCTACCTTGCCGCCGATGGCGGCGTCCACCATGGCCAGAAGGCTGGTGGGCACGTGAACCAGCGGCAGGCCACGCAGGAAGGTGGCGGCCACGAAGCCGGCCAAGTCGCAGACCATGCCGCCGCCCAGGGCAACGATGGCCTCGCCGCGCTCCGCTCGCTGAGAGACCAGCCAGTCGTAGATGGCGGCGGCCGTCTCCAGGCTCTTGCTGGTCTCGCCGGCGGGAACCACGTGCGAGGCTACCCGCAATCCTGCCGCTCGCAGGGCCTCCTCGGCGGCGGTGCCCCAGTGGGCATGCACCATGCTGTCGCTGATGAGATAGGCACGGCCAGCCAGGCCAGCATCCGCCATGCGCTGGCCTAGGTCGGGCAGGGCGCCCCAGGAGACGAACACGGGGTAGGTGGCGCTGCTGGTGCGCACCACACAGGCGGCTCCGGACGGCGCGTCCGCCTCGCGGGCCGAGGGGGCAGCCGTCAGTGCGGCCACCCTCCCTTGGGCCTCCAGAGCGGCTGCCGAGAGCTCCCGCCAGGCGTGGACGACCTCGGCGGCCACTTGCTCCATGCTCAGGCCGTCGGTGTGGACGGTGTGGTCCGCCAGGGCGTAGAAGGGCTGGCGAAAGCTCTTCAGCTCACGAATGCGGCGCAGGGAGTCCGGCGTGGCCAGAAGGGGGCGGGCAACCGGATCGCTCTCGAACTGCGGGCGCAGGCGCTCGAGGATGGTCTCCGGCCTGGCTTCCAGGCAGACGATGAAACCACCCTGGGCCATGAGGCGGCGGTTCTCGGCGGCTAGAATAGCCCCTCCGCCAGCAGCGATGACCGTCTTGGGACGGGAACAGAGCTGGCGTAGGATGGTGTGCTCCAGCGTTCGGAAGTGCTTTTCGCCGTGGTCGCGGAAGATGGCCGGGATGGGCTTGCCGGCCGCCTCGACGATGGCGTCGTCGCTGTCCACGGCCTGCCAGCCCAGGCGCTCGGCCACCAGGCGGGCCACCTCCGTCTTGCCGGTGCCGGAGAAGCCGGTGAGGATGATGCGCTGGGCTTGCTTCATGACCTATAGCTGGAAGACGCGGATGGCATTGAGACGGAGGAACTTCTCCTGGGCCTCCGGCTTGAGGCCCAGCCCTTCGATCTGCGACAGGCAGGGCGTGAAGAACAGCATGGGATAGTTGGTGGCAAACATGACCTTGTCCTGCCCGCGACTATTCATGAACTGCACCAGTTGCGGCGGGTAGTACTTGGGGAGGTGGGCTGACGTGTCGATGTAAACGTTGGGGTACTTGACTGCCAGGCCGATCATCTCGTCCGTCCAGGGGTAGCCGATGTGCCCGCCGACGATGGTCAGCTCGGGGAAGGCCAGGGCCACCTCATCGATGTAGGGTATCGGCCGTCCTGGCTCCGAGGGGCACATGGGGCCAGTGTGGCCCACCTGGGTGCAGAAGGGGATGCCCAATTCGATGCATTTCACGAACAGCGGGTAGTACAGCTTATCGTTGGGGGGAAGATTCCAGATCCAGGGGAGCATGTGCAGCGCCCGCAGCCCAAGCTCCTTGACGGCGCGCTCCAGTTCCCGCACCGCGGCCATCGGCCTGCGGGGGTCGACGGTGGCCATCCCCAGGAAGCGATCAGGGTACTTCCGGACGATGGCGGCGATATCATCGTTGGAGACGAGGACCCCCTCCGGCCGCATCCAGGCTCGCAGGAAGGCCTTCTCCACGCCGGTCGCGTCCATCTCGGCCAGGGTAAGCTCGATGGGTATGCCCTCTGGCGGTGGCGTGACCTTGGTCCACCTTCTCAGGGATTCCGTCTCGGGCATGTGCAGCAGTTGGGGGAAGCCCGGCTGGGCCCAGATGTCGATGACGCCGTTGGTGGCCACAGCCATCACTCCCTCCCCCTCGGGCCAATGGTACTGAGATAGCCCTGATAGTTCCGCTTAGTCTCGTCGATGTGGTCGCCGCCGAACTTCTCCCGCATGGCCTCGGCCAGGACGATGGCCGCCATCGCCTCGCCGATGACGCCGGCGGCGGGCACGACGCAGACGTCGCTGCGCTCGTAGTGGGCCTCGATGGCCTCACCGGTAGCCAGGTCGGCTGAGGGCAGGGGCTTCCCGAGAGTGGAGATGGGCTTGAGGGCCGCCCGCACGATGACTGGCTCGCCGTTGGTCATGCCGCCCTCCAGGCCGCCGGCCCGATTGGTGGCCCGGCGCCAGGGGCGGTCGCCCCACTGGTCGGCGGGGAGGATGACATCGTGGGCCTGGGAGCCGGGCAGGCGGGCCAGGGCGAAGCCGCCGCCGATCTCCACTCCCTTAACGGCGTGGATGCTCATGACAGCCTGGGCCAGGCGCCCGTCCAGCCTGCGGTCCCAGTGGACGTGGCTGCCCAGGCCGATGGGCACCCCTGTGGCCCACACCTCAAAGAGGCCGCCCAGGCTGTCGCCGGCCTCGCGGGCGACGTCGATGGCGCCAACCATACGCTCGGAGGCCTGCCGGTCGGCGCAGCGCACAGGCGATTGCTCTACCAGGGCCCAGTCGGGCTCGCCTTGCCCCTGGGCCGCCACCTCGCCAATGGCGCACGTGTGGCTACGGACAGCGATGCCGAACTCCGCCAGGAAGCGGCGGGCCACGGCGCCCACGGCCACCCGCGCCGCCGTCTCGCGGGCGCTGGCGCGCTCCAGGATGGGGCGCACGTCGTCCTGGCCGTATTTCATGGCGCCGGCCAGGTCAGCATGGCCCGGTCGGAGGCGGGTCAGCTTCTCGGACGCCTCTGCCCCTGGCTCCACCTGCATTATGTCCTGCCAGTTCGACCAGTCGCGATTGCGGAGCACCAGGCCGAGGGGGCTGCCCAGGGTCAGGCCGTGGCGGACGCCGGAGAGGATCTCCGCCCGGTCCTCCTCGATCTGCTGGCGCTGGCCGCGACCGTAGCCCCCCTGGCGGCGGCGCAGGTCGAGGGCGATGTAGTCCTCAGTGAGGGGCAAGCCCGCAGGTAGCCCTTCGATGATGACGGTCAGAGCCTTGCCGTGGGATTCGCCGGCGGTGAGAAAGCGGAACATATCCATCGCCTAGTCCTCGCTGCCCTTAGCCGCCGCCGGCGCGAGCGCCTTGCGCGCGGCGTTGAACATTACGTCGAGCGGTGGCTGCACGGCCGTCCACAGCTCGAAGGAGGCCGCGCCCTGATAGACAAGCATGGGCAGGCCGCCCAGGATGCGAGCGCCTCGCCTCTTGGCTTCGGCCAGGAATCTGGTCTCGAAGGGATTGTAGATTATGTCAAACACCAGCATCCCCGAATGAATGAGGTCGGGTGGCATCGGCAGGTCGTGCTCCTCCTTGCTGTGGCGCATCCCTATCGGCGTACAGTTTACCAGAAGCTGGCAGCCTGCGATGGCGGCCGCCAGGTTATCCTTGGCCGCGGCCACACTGCGAAGGGGCATCTCGCCCTGGCGGCCAAGGTCCTCCACCAAACGTTGCGCTCTCTCGGGCATGACGTCGGCGATAGTAATGGACGCGGCCTTACCCTGAATGAGGGCCATCGTGGCAGCGCGACCTGCTCCGCCTGCCCCCAGGAGAACGACGCGCGCGCCGCTGGCGTCAAAGCCGCCGTCTTGGCGCAGGGCGCGGGCGAAGCCGGTCATGTCGGTGTTGTGGCCGCACAGCCGGCCGCCGCGGTTGACGATGGTGTTGGCGGCGCCGATGCGAGCGGCCAGGGGGTCGATCTCGTCCAGCATCGGGATGACGAGCTCTTTGTAGGGCACGGTGACATTAGCCCCCAGGCAGTCAGGGTGGCGCATTCCTGCCACGCGCTCGGCCAGGGCCTCGCGCTCCGTCTCCCAAAGCTCGTAGCGGGCGTCGATGCGCAGGTGATCCAGGGCCGCTTGCTGGAAGGCGGGCGATATGGAGTGCGCCAGCGGGTAGCCGATGAGGCCGATTATCTTCACTGGCGCCGCTACCTCCCGCCGTACTGCTGGATGTTGCTCAGGTGCTCTTCCAGCGTCTCGGCGAAGACGTGGCTGCCGTCGGCGCGGGCCACAAAGTAGAGGTAGTCGGTCTGAGCTGGCCTGATCACCGCCTGGATAGAAGCGAGGCCGGGGTTGCAGATTGGCCCCGGTGGCAGACCAGCGTTGCGATAGGTGTTGTAGAGCGAGTCCACCTCCAGGTCGGCCTGGGTGAGCTCCTGCTTCCAGTAGCCGTACTTGGCGACGCTGGCTGGGTCGTTGCCCAGGGCGTACTGCACCGTGGGGTCGGCCTCCAGCTGCATACCCCGGCGCAGGCGCGTGAGGAAGACGCCGGCGATGATCGGCCGCTCGTCGGGGACCTGGGCCTCGCGCTCGACGATGGAGGCGAGGATGAGCACCGTGCGCAGCGACAGGCCGGCGTCGGCCGCCTCCTGGCGGAGGTCGGCGTCGAAGCGCTGGTCGAAGTTCTCCATGATCTGCTGAACGACCGCCTCCTCTGTCATATTGCGACGGAAGAAGTAGGTGTCGGGGAAGAGATAGCCCTCAAGATTGGCCCAATAGGGTTTGGTGTACAGGAAGCTGAACTCATACCACTGGTCGATGGCCTGAAGGAAGTCCGCGGCGGGGATCACCTTCTTGCTCTCCATGAGTGCGGCGATCTCTTCCGCCCGCAGGCCCTCGCGGATGGTCACCACCAGGGGAGCGGTCTGACCGCGATGGATGCGCTCCGCCACTTCGAGGGTGGTCATCCCCTTCTCAAACTCGTAGTCGCCGGCCACCAGCTTCTGGTCATAGCCCTCCAGGGCCACCAGCACCCGGAAGAGAAGACCGCTGGAGATGACGCCTGCGTCTTCCAGCTTGTCACCCACTTCCTGAGCGTTCTGGCCCTCCTGGATAGTGATGAGGACAGGCTCGCCCGCCGTGGATGTGGGCAGAACCGTCGGCCGCTCTTCGTTCAGCACCCATCCGGGGGTCTGCGTGATCTGCCAGATGCCGACGCCCACCATGACGACGGCGAGCATGATTCCGGCGAGAGGGACGAAACGCATTCTCTACAACTCGAAAGGCGGCGATGGATTGGCCTGGGCCTGACGGTCCAGGTAGCCCTGCAAAATGATGGCGGCGGCCAGGGCGTCCCGCCGGGCCTTGGCCTTCGGCCCCCTGTGGCCGGCGCTGGCCAGGCGGCGCTGCGCCTCGACGGTGGACAGGCGCTCGTCCCAGTATTCGATCGGCAGCGCCAGCCGGGCCGAAAGCTCCTGGCCGAAGGCCTCGACCGCCTGGGCCTGAGGGCCGAGGGAGCCGTTCAGAGAGATGGGCAGGCCGATCACCACGGCCTCCGCTCCCTGCTCCTGCACCAGGCGAGCGATGGCATCGAGGGCGGCGGGCAGCTCCCCGCGCTCTATCACCGCGACGGGCAGGGCGACCCGCGCCCGCTCGTCGGCAACGGCGACGCCGATGCGCCGCTCGCCCACATCCAGACCAACGATACGCATGATAGCTAGCTCTTCTTCGCGAGGAACTCTTCAACCAGCGGCTTCACCAGGGCGAGGGCTTCGTCCAGCTTGCTGGCATCGGTGCCGCCGCCCTGGGCCATCTCGGGGCGGCCACCGCCACCGCCGCCGGCGGCCGAGGCCACCCGCTTGAGGATGTGACCGGCGTGGAGGCCGCGCTTCACCAGATCGGGGGTGACCATGGCCATGAAGGCCGGCCGCCCATCGAGCACCGTCCCCAGAACGACGACGGCGGAGCCCAGGCGCTGGCGCAGGACGTCGCCAATGTAGCGCAGGGCGTCCTGGCTGGGGGCATCGACCCGCGCGGCCAGTAGCGGGATGCCGTCCACCGCCCGCGCCTCGCCGACGAGCGCCTCGGCGGCGGGGGCAGCCAGCGCTCGCTCCAGGGCCTGCGCCCGCTTGCGCTCGCTGTCCAGGTCCGAGAGGAGGGCGGCCACCTTGGCCTCCAGGTCGCTGGCCACAGCCCCCAGGCGGCGACTGGCGCCCTCCAGGGCGGCCAGTTGCTCCTGGACGTAGGCCTCGGCGGCGCGGCCGGTGACGGCCTCGATGCGGCGC
>JALHUG010000247.1 GCA_022866185.1 Dehalococcoidia bacterium | reverse complement strand
TAGCGCTGCTGATTTGCCTAAGTGGCACGAGATCGAGCGGGGCCTGGGGCGGCGCCTGCCGCGCATCAGCCTTACTGGCGAGGCGGTGCCCGTCCAACCCGTTTCCACCCCGACGTCCCGCAGGGCAGCAGGCGGTTGGCGGCGGCGCTGGTCGCGGGCGCGAGTGTCAGCTTAGGAAACGCGAGCATGAAGAGCCTATACGTCGGCAATCTAGCTCACGACACAACGGTAGCAGATCTTCGAGCGGTATTCTCACCGTTTGGCAAACTTGTGTCGGTGCGGATCGCGAGCGACCGAGGCGGCAGACCAAAGGGTTTCGCCTTCATCGAGATGGCCGACGCAGCGGCGGCGGCAGCCGCGACGGAGTCGCTGAAGGGGACGCAACTCAACGGCCGCACAATGGATATCGTCGAGTCTGAGCCTCCGGGCAAGCGGCGCAGTAATTGGAGCCGCGGCCGGGCTGGCGGGCGCCGCCGCTAGCACGGCGTCGGGGTGCCCACGAGCGTCGATCCCTTCGAGGTCGTCGCAGAGAGAGGAGTGAAGCCTGCCATGAGTCTTAAGCTGTATGTAGGGGGGCTCTCGTTCGAGACGACGGATGCCGAACTCAGGACGTTGTTCGAGCAGGCGGGCACCGTCGAGTCGGCGACCGTCATCACCGACAGGTTCTCCGGCCGCTCCAAGGGATTCGGTTTCGTTGAGATGTCGACAGACGCTGAGGCACGGCAGGCGATCACCGAGCTGAACGGGAAGACGCTGGGAGAGAGGACGATCGCGGTGGAGGAGGCGCGTCCCCCTAGTGAGGGTCGAGGCGGCCCGCGGGGTGGCTCAGGTGGGCGTGGCCGGTGGTAGACGTAGGGGGCACCACCACCATCATCTCCTCCGTCGTCAAGACGCAATGCTCCAGCGATGCCCACCACTGGCTGATCCGAACACCGGACGGCCCGACGAGCGAAGGCGTCTGCAGGTGGTGCGGCGCTCACCGAGACTTTGCCAACCAAGTCAGTTGGCGATACGGGAGCCAGGGTCAGCGAGCTCGGAAGGCCTCCACCGACGAGCCTAGCTAGAGGGCGGTCTCCCAGCGCTGCGCGCAGTGGCCTGAAGCAAGGTGCCGTGCCATGAAGTGACTCGTCCCCATGTTGCTTCTCGTGGCCGTTCTGATCACCTCTGCCATCTTGCTAACCAGGGTCAGAGCCCAGGCCAGCCGGAACTGCCCGCTAAGGATGCCCCCGCCTGTGACCGGCGATAGTATGCGCGGCCACCCCGTAGTGCAGGCGCAGGTTCGCTACGCCGGTGCGAGCGCCCGTCACTTGCCGCTCGCCTCCCCCGCCGTCAGGGCCTCCGCTGCCTTCACGGTGTTGGTGAGAAGCATGGCCACCGTCATCGGCCCGACGCCGCCGGGCACGGGGGTGATCGCCGCCGCCTTCTCGGCCACCGCCTCGAAGTCCACGTCCCCCACCAGGCGATAGCCCGCCTTGCGGCTGGCATCCTCCACCCGATTGATGCCCACGTCGATGACCACCGTGCCCTCGCGCACCATGTCGGCGGTGATCGCCCGCGCCCTGCCCATGGCCGCCACCAGGATGTCCGCCTGGCGCGTGTGGTAGGCCAGGTCCTTCGTCCCCGTGTGGCAGAGGGTGACGGTGGCGTTGGCTCCCTTCCGCTTCTGGATGAGGATGGCCGCCAGCGGCCGGCCCACCAGGTTGGAGCGCCCGCAGATGACCACGTGCCTGCCGTCGGGCGGGTAGCCGGAGCGGATGAGCATCTCGACCACGCCCGCCGGGGTGCAGGGCAGCAGGTAGGGGTCGCCCTTGAACAGGCGGCCCACGTTCATCGGGTGGAGGCCGTCCACGTCCTTCTCGGGGGCGATGGCGGCGGTAGCCCGCTGCTCGTCGATCTGCGGCGGCACCGGAAGCTGGACGATCAGGCCGTGCACCTTGGGGTCGGCATTGATCTTAGCGATAAGCTCCAGCAGCTCCGCCTCGGAGGTGGATTCGGGCAGGTGGATGGTCTGGGAGAGGATGCCGGCCTCCTCGCACGCCTGGCCCTTGCCGCGCACGTAGGAGATGGAGGCGGGGTTATCGCCCACCAGCACGAAGGCCTGGGCGGGCACGACGCCGCGCTCCTCCTTGAGCCGGCGGACGCGCTGCGCCACCTCCGCGCGTATCTCCGCCGCTATAGCTTTGCCATCGATGATCTGTGCGGGCATCTACGCCAGCCTTCGGATTTCCCCGCCATCGGTCATGAAATAGAATTCCACGTCGCCCACCAGATGGCCGTACTCAGCGAGCCACTGCTGGGGAACTCTCTCGTCGTTCCCAAACACCATGAATTTCTTCTTGGCTCTCGTCTTTTCTAGCAGCCAGACGTGCTCCGCGACAACGGAGAACGTGGCAGGTGGCACCCCCCTCCCCCTCACCATGGTCAGATACTTCGCGTCCCCCACAAACCCTTTCTGCTCGTCCACCAGGTCGAACTTCTCCGGCACACCCCGAACCGAGCCGACGCGGAAGCTCGCCTGGAACAGCTCCCCGAACTTGAGCCTGGCCAACTCCTCAAACTGAGGCAGGCCCAGGCCGGCCGCGCCTCCAGCTTCATCAGGCGCCGCTGCCGTCCTCGTCGGGCCCGCAGCCGATGGACTCTCTCCGGGAGCAGCGCCGCCCCTTGCTACGCGGTTGACCAGCTTGAACGACTCGCCACACTGGCTGCACAGACCATGGCTTCGTGAAATCTCCTTTTCGGCTTTGAGCCGATTTGTGATCTGAGTCACCTGGTTCCTCCGTCGAACACCAGCCACGGCCGAGAGACAATTGTCGCAGAAGCTCTCCTTACGGGCTTGAAGGAATGAGAGGATTCTTTCCCTATTGCCCATCGCTTACACCTTCCCATGCGGCGTGCGGGCCGCCCATTCTCACAATAGGTTGACGAATTCTTCTAGAGTCAGACCAGCGTCCTTGATGATACCGCGAAGCGTGCCCTTGGGCATGTCTCGCCGATGTAGGGGAACGGTAATCACATAAGCCACACCTTCCCTGTGCATGGAAACGTGGCTTCCTCTCCGACGATGAACCCTCCAGCCTGCCTTTTCCAGCGCCCCGACAACCTCCTCAGGCCTAACGACCGGGAGCTTCGGGCTCATTCGCCGGATACCTCGACCGTTTCCCTGTCAGCTACGGCGATGCCCAGGTCCCTGGCGCTCTCCAGCCACAGCTCGATGGCCTCGATGATGTTATCACGGGCCTCTTCCCGCGTGGCGCCGTGGGAATGGCAGCCCTTGAGCGCGGGAACGTAGACGTGGTAGCCGCCTTCCTCCTCCGGCTCGAAAATCACCTCGAATCGCTGAACGACTTCCCTCTTCGTCATCGCTTACACCTTCTCGTGCGGGGTGCGGGCCACCTGCGTGCCATCGGCCAGCTCCACCACCGCGTAGTCGCCGAACATGCTCGGCGACTCCTTCTGCATGATCCGCAGTATCGCCAGCGCCACCTTGCGTATCTCCACGTCCGCCCACTCGTTCGCCCGCATCTCGATGAAGTGGCGCAGGGCGCGGGCGTTGGCCGTCACGAAGATCATCGTCTCGGTGGCGTTGGGCAGCACGCTGCGGGCCGCCTGGCGGGCCAGCTTGCGCCGCTGCGTGCGGTCGGGCACGTCTTTGTACTTGGCCGCCAGCCCCTCCACCAGCTCCACGTAGGCCCGATGGGCCATCTCGACGGCCCGCAGCCAGATGGCATGCAGCCCCTCGTCCTCGGCGATGGCGTCCGGCTCGACGAAGTTGGCCATCGATTCGTCCACGTAGCGCTGGGAGAGCTGGCTATAGCCGAAGCCGGCGCGGTGGCGCACCAGCTCGTGGGTGAAGGAGCGCGACACGCCGGCGATGATGAAGTTCCAGACGGCGTGCTCCAGGACGCTCCCGTGCTTGGACTCGATGATGTTGGCCAGGTATTCGCGACTGTCCTTGCGCCCCTTGCCGTAGGACAGATAGCACAGGCGGCCGGCGGCCTCGGCCAGCAGCTCCGCCCCCACCTCGCTGTCTGTCTCCCACGCCATGCCGTACTCGGCCAGGAAGCCATCGATGGCGGCCTCGTCGATGAGCTGCCGCCCTACCAGATAGACCTTGGGCTCACGGATGATGTTCACGGCTGCCTCCCGCCGCTGGGCCCTCGCCAGGGGCAGGCTCATTATAGCTCGCGCCCCCGAGGGGCGTAAAGAGATTA
>JALHUG010000246.1 GCA_022866185.1 Dehalococcoidia bacterium | reverse complement strand
GGTGGCCTCCAGGATGAGGGCCTCCTGGGCGGAGTCGGTGACGATGAACTCGAAGTCGGCGATCTGCTCCACCAGGCGGCGAACCTTGGGCTCGAAGCTGTGGGGCGAGCCGAAGTAGGAGCGGATGCGGCTGCGCAGGTTGGCCGCCTTGCCCACGTAGATGACCTCGCCCTCGCCGTTGCGCATGATGTAGACGCCGGGGCGATTGGGGAAAGCCCGTAGCTGGGCTTGCAGACGCTCGGACGTTGTGGTTTGCATCGCTGTCTCTCTCATCTCATTGTAGCGCCTGGCCCAGCGGCCCCTCAATCGAATCCGGCGACAGCGTCCATTCTTTACATCGCGGGGGTAGTTGGCGTACCATGACTGAGCACACGGCATTCGTGGGAGGACGCATAGTGAGGCACAAAACAGTCCGACTGAGCTTGCTGGCCATCGCTGGCCTGGCGCTGTGCGCTTGGGCCGTAGCCTGCGGTGATGGGGATGGCGGGGGGCCGACGGTTGGGCCCACCGTAATGCTCACGCCGCCCCTAACGCCGGTGACCACCGATTGTGTGCCCCAGGCGCCTCTGGAGGGTCAGGCCAACCAGCTTCACAACCCGGGCTTCGAGTCCGGCCGAAAGCCCTGGTGCTCCCTTCATCTTGGGGAAGTGACTGCCTTCGAGGTGAGCCAGGATCTTCCTCACTCGGGCGAATCGAGCGCCTATCTGAAGATGCGGGTGCCGGCCGAGGAGCAGGGGGATGCCAAGGTGTTCTACCTCGTGCAGGAGGTAACGCCCGAGCAGTTTCCCGAGTTGATATCAGGCTACTACCGGGTGGAGAAATGGACTAAGGGCACCCCCAAACAGTACCTTCAGTTCGTTGTCATCGCCTTCGACGTCACAAATATGACCCAAGGCTACCCCAACTACCAGATGCGCTACCCCCTGGCGGGCATCAGCGAGGAGCCCTTCCAGATCGCCAACGCCTTCTTCGTCTTCCTCACCAAGGAGGAGCCGCGCACCGGCGAGTGGGTGTACTTTGAGCGCAACATCAAACAGGATTTCGAGCAGTTCTGGGGAGCCGCGCCCGAGGGCTTCTCCAAGCTTCGCATTCTGTTCGAGGTTCGCTACGATGACAAGGCGCCGGGTCCCTCTCCGGCAGAGGCCGACGTCTACTACGATGACCTGTACATGGGCCCTGCCAGCGAGAACCCCAACAAGCCTTGAAGTGCTTCTGCCGCCCCTGATATAATCGCCCTACTCGGCAGCGTAGCTCAGTGGTAGAGCAGGGGACTCATAAGCCCTTGGTCGCAAGTTCGAATCTTGCCGCTGCCACTAACACTCTTAATGACATCTTGACTGACATAAGTTGACGGGTCTATAATGTTTACTAAGGCGATAGCCTTAGTTCCAATCGTTCACGATGGAGCAGATACGAGTAGCCCGTCGCAAGCACCCCGACTGGCGATAGTGGCAAGAACGAGGCTCGGGAGATGAGGCTTTCTACCAGAGCACGGTACGGCACCAGAGCGATGCTCGATGTTGCCCTTCAAGACGGGGAAGGACCAGTGCACCTCAGAGACATCGCCCGGAGACAGGAGATGTCGAAGAAGTATCTGGAACATCTCGTTAGCCGACTGGAGGTGGCGGGCCTACTAAGAAGCGTCCGCGGGGCGGGCGGCGGAATCAGTCTGACCAGACCGCCCTCGGAGATAAAGCTCAGCCAGATCTTCCAGACCCTCGAAGGCCCAATTGTTCTTGTGGAGTGTGTTGACAGTCCCCGATGGTGTCCGCGCTCGAGCAGATGCGCCACACGGGACATCTGGATGCAAATGGGACAGCTCTTGATCGACTTCCTGGAATCGCAGACCCTGGAGGACCTTTGTCGCCAGCAGCGGGAGAAGGAACAACCGAGCCCCCCGCAAAGTACTGCATCTAGTACAACTAGGCCAGAGAATCAAGGCAGGCCATGATGTCAGGTCTCTCCGGACCGATGGCGGCCAACAGGCCACAGCTCGACCGCATCCGCGGAGTCGAGGGTCTGAACGCGGAGCTGTGCTTCTCCTGCCGCAAGTGCTCGGCAGGCTGCCCCGTGGCCGACGACATGGATCTTGCCCCGCACCAGCTTGTCAGACTGGCGGTGGCCGGACCCGAAGGCGAGGCACTGCGTAGCTCAGGCATTTGGCTCTGCACGTCCTGCCAGACCTGCACTACCCGCTGCCCGAACGGCGTGGATGTTGCCGGCGTGATAGACGCTCTGAAGCAGCGGGCGGTGGCCTCCGGCGTGAAGCCCCGCGACGGGCGGATGCTGGCATTTCACCGCGCCTTTCTGGACGACGTGAAAGCTCGCGGCCGCGTGCACGAGATGTCGCTGACGGCCCGCTACGCGCTGAGGGCCAGGCGTGTGCCGGAGGGCATCCTGTTGGGGATAGGGATGTTCCAGAAGGGGAAGCTCCCTCTTATCCCACCGAAGAAGACCGCGACGCGGGAGCTGCGCCGTCTCTTTGAACGGGGGAAGGGCAAATGACCGTGAGGGTTCTGTCCTACTATCCCGGCTGCTCTCTGCATGGGATGTCGCGCGAGTATGACGAGTCGACAAGGCTGGTCTATCGGGCGCTGGGCATAGAGTTGCGCGAGCTAGCCAACTGGACATGCTGCGGGGCCAGCGCGGGGCATTCGCTCGACCAAGAGCTGGCGATAGCGTTGGCGACGCGCAACCTGGAGCTGGCGGCAGCGGCGGGAAACGAGCTCGTCGCGCCCTGCGCCGCCTGCTACCAGCGGTTGAAGATAGGCGAGAAGGAATCGGCCTCGCCCGTGACGGTGCTCCATGCGCTGGACGTGATCAGTAGCCCAGAGACGCTGGACCGGCTGCGCGAGTCGCTCCAGCGGCCTCTAAGTGGCCTCAAGATCGTCCTCTACTACGGCTGCCTGCTGGTGAGACCGCCCGAAGTGACCGGCAGGGAAGACTACGAGGACCCGCAGTCGATGGACCAGGTTATGGCGGCAGTTGGGGCCGACATACGGCCCTGGTCGTTCAAGACCGATTGCTGTGGGGCGGGGCTGGCAGTGGCGCGTCCGGACGTGGTTCGCCGGCTAAGCAGCCACCTAGCAGAAATGGCCCGTCAGGCGGGCGCAGACTGCATCGTGACCGCCTGTCCTTTGTGCCAGGCGAATCTCGACACTCGGCAAGATAAGGGTGGCCTCCCCGTGCTGTATTTCACTGAGCTGCTGGCCTGCGCCCTCGGCCTAGAGGGAACCGAGTCGTGGTGGCGACGGCACATGGTCGACCCGGTGCCGGTTCTGAAGAAGGCGGGAGTCATCTGATGGCAGAGGCAACAGGCTCCACCCTGTTGAACGAGCAGCCAGCGGCGAGTGCGGGACCGCACTCCAAGGTGGGAGCTGTTCTCGTGGCAGGCGGCGGGGTGAGCGGCATCCAGGCGTCGCTGGACCTGGCCGCGATGGGCTTCAAGGTCTACCTCGTGGAGGAGTCGCCGAGCATCGGCGGGCGGATGGCGCAGCTCGACAAGACGTTCCCCACGAACGACTGCTCAATGTGCATCCTCTCTCCCAAGCTGATCGACTGCGCGAGGAACCCGAACATAGAGATCATAACTCGAGCGCGCGTCGATGAGGTGCGGGGGCAGGCAGGGAACTTCACGGCCGTCTTGCTGAAGAAGCCGCGCTTCGTCAACGCCGAGAAGTGCACCGGCTGTGGCATCTGCCAGGAGAAGTGTCCCTGGAAGGCAGACAGTGAGTTCGATTGCGGTCTGGGGAAGCGGAAGGCCATCTACACGCCGTTCTCTCAGGCGGTTCCCAACGTGCCGGTCATCGACCCAGAGCGCTGTGCCTACTTCTTGAAGGGCACCTGCCGGGCCTGCGAGAAATTCTGCGAGCGCGGGGCCATCGACTTCAGCCAAACGGAAGAGAAGGTAGAGGTGCAAGTAGGCGCGATCATCCTGGCTCCCGGCTATGAGCCATTCGATGCGGCGAAGAAGCCTGAATACGGCTACGGGCGCTACCGCAACGTGCTGACCGGCCTGCAGTTCGAGCGCATCCTCAGCGCCGCTGGCCCCACTGGTGGAGAGGTGGTTCGCCCCTCAGACGGACGGCCGGCAAGAAAGATCGCCTGGATCCAGTGCGTCGGCTCACGTGATGCTGCCCACGGTCGCAATTATTGCTCAGCGGTATGCTGTATGTACGCGGCGAAGCATGTGACGATGGCCCGGGAGCACGACGAAGGCGTCCAGGCTACTGTCTTCCACAACGATGTCCGTAGCTACGGCAAGGGGTTCGAGCAGTACTACCGCCAGGTGAGCCATATGCCGGGCGTGCGCTACATCCGGAGCATCGTGTCGACAATCAAGGAGCTGCCGGGGACGCAGGGACTCCTCATCCGCTACTGGGGCGAGGACAATAAGGCCCATGAAGAGGAGTTCGATCTGGTGGTGCTCTCTGTGGGCATGGAGCCAGGCCCCGGTTCCCTGGAGCTGGCCGAGAAGCTGGGTGTGGAGGTCGATGCCAACGGCTTCTGCCGCACCAGTCCATCCTCGCCGGTCTCCACCTCTCGCCCCGGCATCTTCGTGGCGGGCGTCTTCGCTGGCCCAGCCGACATCCCACAGTCCGTGACGATGGCGAGCGGCGCGGCCTCCCTGGCAGCCCAGCTTCTGGCTGATGCTCGGGGTGGCCTAACGACCACAAAGGAGTATCCGCCGGAGAAGGACGTGTCCGGCGAACGTCCCCGAATCGGAGTCTTCATCTGCCGCTGCGGCACCAACATTGGCCGGGTCGTGGACGTGCCGTCGTTGGCGGACTACGCCCGCACCCTCCCTAACGTCGTTCATGCCGAAGAGAACCTTTTCACCTGCTCCATAGATACGTCCCGTCGGATCATCGAGGCAATCGAGCAGCAGGGCATAAACCGGGTGGTGGTGGCCGCCTGCACACCGCGCACCCATGAGCCGCTATTCCGAGACACCATACGCCAGGCCGGCCTGAACCCTACCCTGTTCGAGATGGCCAACATCCGCGAGCAGTGCTCCTGGGTGCACATGCACGAGCAGGAGGTCGCCACGCGGAAGGCCGCCGAGCTGGTGAGCATGGCCGTGGCGCGAGCACGGCTCGGCCGGCAGGCTCTACACTTCTCGCTGCCAGTAAACCGGTCGGCTCTAGTGCTCGGCGGGGGAATGGCTGGCATGACAGCGGCCCTATCTCTGGCCGAGCAGGGCTTCCCCGTCCACATTGCGGAGAAGAGTGACCAGTTGGGCGGCATAGCCAACCGCCTGCGGTACTCCCTCGACGGCGAGGACGTCAGTGCGCAGGTGAAAGCCCTCGTAGCGCGGGTGGAGAGCCACCCGCTGATCACCGTCCACCGAAACGCCGAGGTGCGGGAGGCCCGTGGCCACGTGGGGAACTTCTCGACTGTCATCGCTGGCCGCGGCGACGGGCAAGAGCGGAATATCGAGCACGGCGTGATCATCGTTGCCAGCGGCGCGAACGAGGGGCAACCCAGCGGGTACCCATACGGCGCAGATGAGCGGGTGCTAACCCTCCTCGAGCTGGAGGACGAGATAGCGTCGGGCGGTGCTCACCTAGCGCGGGCCCGTAACGTCGTATTCATCCAATGCGCTGGCTCGCGGAGCGACGATAGGCCCTATTGCAGCCGGACCTGTTGTCGGCAGACGGTCAAGCTCGCCTTGCGGCTGAAGGAGCTCAACCCCGAGATCGATGTCCATGTCTTCTACCGGGACATGATGACCTACGGCCTGTCCGAGGAGTCGTATCGGTTGGCGCGAGAGCGCGGCGTCCGATTCCACCGCTATCGGCCGGAAGCGCCGCCGCAGGCTTCTGTGGACGCCGGGTCGCAGGCACTGCTGGTCACGGGCGAGGACTGCGACCTCGGCCGTGTGGCCGAGGTGAAGGCAGATATCCTGGCTCTGGCCGCGCCGACGATCCCCAACGAGGACAACGCCCGCCTCTCGAGTATGCTGAAGGTGCCTCTGGATAGTGATGGGTTCTTCCTCGAGGCTCACATGAAGCTGCGGCCGGTGGACTTCCCGCGAGATGGCGTGTTCCTCTGCGGGCTGGCTCACGGCCCGAAGTCTCTGGACGAGGCCCTGGCCCAAGCTCAGGCCGCAGCCTCACGGGCAGCCTCCGTCCTGGCGCAAGAGGCGCTGGAAGCGCTGGGGACTGTCGCCGAGGTGCAGCGCAGGAAGTGCACAGGGTGCGGCCTCTGCCAGGCAGTGTGTCCCTTTGATGCGATCACTATCGACGAAGAGGCGAAGGTCGCGGTGGTCAACGGGGTCGTGTGCAAGGGCTGCGGGGCGTGCGCCGCCGCCTGCTGGCCGGGGGCGATCGATATCCTGGGGATGAGCAACGAGCAGGTTCTCGCTGCGATAACGGCACTGTAAGTGGAGTTATCACCTTGGAAGAGAAGCACGCTCAGTCTGTGGAGGAGAAGCCCGCTCAGTGGGAACCACGGATAGTGGCCTTTCTCTGCAACTGGTGCAGCTACGCCGGCGCTGACCTGGCGGGGACGAGCCGCCTCCAGTACCCGCCCAACACGCGCACCATCCGTGTGCCGTGCGCTGGTCGGGTGAACCCGCTATTCATCATCCGCGCCCTCATGCACGGCGCCGACGGCGTGCTGGTCTCCGGCTGCCACCCCGGCGACTGCCACTACCTCGAAGGCAACTACCTGGCCAGAAGGCGTTTCGCCCTGCTCAAGAGCCTGCTCGAGTACCTGGGGATCGAGGAGGGGCGAGTGCAGTTCGCCTGGGTGTCCGCGTCCGAGGGCGGCAAGTTCGCCCAGGTGGTGACAGAGGTGACCGAGTCGGTGCGGAAACTGGGTCCCGCCCAGCGGCTGGTCAGGGCGCGGGAGCAAGAGGTGGCGTCGTGACGGATCCCTCCCAGGCAATAAGGGATGCTGCCCGGCGACTGCTGAGCGACGGGCTGGTGGATGTCGTCATCGGCTTTGAGGCCGGCACCGTTCCTCTGCGCGCTTCGCCCTGCTTCGTGCGAGATGCCGCCGAGGTCGAGCGGCTGGTCTGGAACATGAGCTGCGAGAACAATCTCGCCAAGTACCTGCCACGCTGTAGCGGAAGGGTGGGCATCGTCGCCAAGGGCTGCGATGCGCGCTCCGTCGTGGGGCTTATCAGGGAGGGACGAATAGAGCGCGAGCGGGTGCACATCATCGGCGTTCCCTGCCAGGGCATGCTCGACCGGCGCCGCATCGAGGCTGAGCTGGCGGGGAGAGAGGCCCTGGAAGTGCAGGAGCGGGAATCGGAGGTGATCCTCCGCGGGGACGGCTTCGAGATCGCCCTGGAGAAGGAGCGCTACCTTCACGCCTCCTGTCGCGCCTGCCGCTTTCGCAACCCGGTGCTGTATGACACCCTTGTCGGCGAGCCGGTCGCGGAGGGCGCCGCTGACGACGAGTACGCAGCGGTGCGCGAGATCGAGGCCATGTCGCCAGACGAGCGCTGGCGCTTCTTCGAGGCCCAGGCGAGC
>JALHUG010000029.1 GCA_022866185.1 Dehalococcoidia bacterium | reverse complement strand
CTCCAGGTACTGGAGCATCATGCGTTGTGAGTTGAAGAACGAAGCGTTTAGGGCGATGGTCGAGCGCATGACCGCGGCATACGCAGTCGCCCTTCCGTAGAACATGGGGAGGATCACGTACTCTAGCTTGTCGTACAGAGAGGCGGTCTCTTTGTCGGGATTGCTCTCGGCTTCCCAATCATCGCCAATAGACCAGCCGGTCACACCCTCCACGTGCCCCTCGATCCACCAGCCGTCCAGAACGCTCAGGCTTGGCACCCCATTCAGCGCGGCCTTCATGCCGCTGGTGCCGGATGCCTCGTGTGGCTTCTGCGGGCTGTTCAGCCACAGATCAACGCCGGAACAGAGATACTTGCCCAACGCCATGTCATGCTCTTCCAGGTAGACGACATGCACAGCGTCGCCCAGAGCATCCGCAGCCTCAAAGATGCGCTGGATTATCGCCTTGCCGCCCTCATCGCGGGGATGGCTCTTGCCCGCATAGACGACCTGAAGGGGCCCAGCCTGGCTCGCTATCCTCTTCAGGCGGTCCAGGTCGGAGAGCAGCAGGTCCGCCCGTTTGTACGTGGCGGCGCGTCGGGCGAAACCGATGGTCATCACCGCCGGGTCCAAACGTACGCCGGTCCGCCTCTTCACTTCTGCCACCAGCTCTCGTTTGGCTTCGACGTGGGCCTGCTGGATCTCGTCAAGGGGGATGCTTATGGCGTAGCGCAGGTAGAGGTTGTCGACGCGCCACTCGGGAATGTGGCGGTCGTAGAGACCTTGAAAAGCCGGTGCTGTCCAGGTGACGGCATGTACACCGTTGGTGATGGAGTTGATGGGATAGGATGGGAACATGCTGTGAGAGATGTCGTGGTGGCGCTGGGAGACTCCATTGATATAGTGCGAAAAGATCAAGGCCAGATAGGTTGTATTCAGGGTGCCGTTCAAGCAACACTGGGCCGCCTCCAGGGCGGCGGTTGGCTCCTCGCCCAGCACCCGCCGAACCATATCCAGGGGGAACTTGTCGTGGCCCGCAGGCACAGGGGTGTGGGTGGTGAACACGCAGCGCTGGCGGACCGCCTCCGTGTCCGCTAGGGTCACGGCACGGAGATCGCGTCCGTCCGTCTGTTCCTCCAGCAGGGCCAGGGCGAGGAGAGCGGAGTGCCCCTCGTTCATGTGATAGAGCTCCACCTTGTCATGCCCGAGGGCGCGTAGCATGGCCATGCCGCCCAAGCCCAGCACGACCTCCTGGCACAGACGGTAGTGGTCGTCTCCGCCGTAGAGGTGGTCGGTGAGGGTTTGATCCCAGGGGTCATTTTCCGGCAGAGCCGTGTCCAGAAAATAGACAGGCACGCTGTGCCCGGACACGCCATGCACGAGGTAGCACCATGCCCGTATCTGTACCTGCCGCCCCTCGATACTCACAGACACGCGGGGCTCTAAGGGCTGCATGAATTCCTCCGGATACCAGATGGAAGGGCTCTCCGTCTGATCTCCGCGGGCATCCAGGTGCTGGCGGAAAAAGCCTTTGCGGTACAGGAGTGTCACACCCACCATAGGCACGCCCAAATCGGCGGCGGCGCACAGGGTGTCCCCGGCCAGCACACCCAGGCCACCACTGTAGGTGGGCATGGCCGGGTCAAGGCCTACCTCCATGGAGAAATAGGCAATTGCGGATGACTGATCTGGCGTCTCGGGCTCAGGCGCAATCATAAATACTCCCTGATAAGGCTTTCTATCTATATTTGTCCTTTCCAGGCTCTAGAGAGGATGCCTGGCAATATCACGTCAATATCCTAGTTGCCATAGTCTCTATATGATAATAGAGGAGCGATGGCCGCGATTTGTTACACCCACCTTGAACCTGTTGCGGCCAGTTTGTGCGACGGAATCCCCGCGCAAGGAGACGGGCGAACTGCTGAGGCGAGCCGGTCTGCACGATCGCCCCCCAGAGGGGGCCATGCCCTCGCCTGTCCTAGGGATTGAGTCTTCCCCGCTCGATCAGCCCCTCACCAATCTGAACCACGTTCAGGGCAGCGCCCTTTCGCAGGTTGTCTGCCACACACCAGAGGTTCAGCCCGTTTTCGATGGTTGGATCTTCCCGGATCCGCCCCACCAGCACCATGTCCCGATACTCGGGCTTTCGGACGTCAAGGGGCACAGGATAGGTGCGCTCAAACGGGTCATTGCGGGGATTGTTACCGTTCGGGTCATCGATGACGACGACGCCCGGCGCTCTCGCCAGAATCTCCCGGGCCTCAGCGGCGGTCAGCTTCCTCTCCGTCTCGATGTTGATGGCTTCGCCATGCCCCACCAGGACCGGCACCCGCACGGTCGTAGGACTTATCTTGATGGTGTCATCCCCCATGATCTTCTGGGTCTCCAGCACCATCTTGATCTCTTCCTTGGTGTAGCCATCCTCAGCGAACCTGTCGATGTGTGGGAAGACGTTGAATGCTATCGGACGAGCCATCACGGTCGGGTCGAAGGGAATATCGTCTAGAGACGCGAGCGCACGAGGGACCTGGTCCAGAAGCTCCTGCTGCGCCTGCACACCCCATCCCGAGACGCTCTGATAGGTTGATACGATCACCCTACGGATCCGGGCAGCCTGGTGCAGCGGATGAAGAACCAACACCATTTGGATGGTGGAGCAGTTGGGGCTGGCGATGAAGCGCTTGTCGGGGGTTGCCGCATCAAGGTTCACTTCCGGCACAACCAGCGGGACGGCAGGGTCCATGCGGAAGTCGCCCCCGTTGTCCACGCAGATGGCACCCGCTTCGACCGCCTTCTTGCCCCACTGGACGCTTGCCCCTTTGGCCCCTTCCTTCCCGGCGAAGAAGATAACATCCACACCCTCAAAGGCCCCTTCGCCGGTCTCCTCAACATGAAAGCCCTCCCCGGCAAGCGTTTCGCTGCGCGCCCTTGTCGCACAAATCCGAGGGGGCCATTGCATGGGAAAACGACGTTCCCGCAAGATGGAAACGATCTGCTCCCCGACCATGCCCACACCCACCACGGTAACTCTTAGCGCCATGCTGACCTCCCCGAACAGCCACCAGGAATCTCGCTGCTCATGCCAATCTGTCTCAAGACCTGACCCAATTCTCCTTCATTAAACCACAAAAGCGCAACGGCTTTCGTTGCGCCTCGCCGTGACTGCGCGTACATAAAGCATCACAAACCGAGTGCCTGTTTGTCAAGGTTGCCCGACAAGAGCCGCCCTGCCCCCATCGAGCCCTGGATGCCGTCGTGCCAGTCGCAGAAAACGATCAGGCGGCCGCCGTGCTAAAATAGGCCGGGCCAGACGCGCAAGGCGCCCGCTGCCGACGAGCGCGTCACGGCCCCTGGGTGGAGCCCTGAAGATCAAAAGGAGGCGAGGCCATGCGTTGGCTCCTGACGGTGATTCTAGTCCTTGGCCTGACCATGTTCGGGATGGCCTGTCAGGGAGAGAAGGAAGAGAAGGGCAAAGCGACCGCCACGCCCGCCGCGACGGCCACACGCGCGGCCACCACCACACCCGCCGCAACCGCCACACGCGCGGCGACCACCACACCCGCCGCGACCGCGGCGGCATCGCCCACGGCGATCGCAGGGGCGCCGGACCTCGCGCCGGGCTGGACGAAGATCGAGCCGGGCGGGGAAACCATCTGCTCGCGCGGCACACCGTTCGCCTACTTCGTGCATCCGGGCACCGTCAACCGCCTGGTGGTCTATTTCCAGGGCGGTGGTGCTTGCTGGGACGACAAGACCTGCTCGCTCACGGGGATCTTCAAGGAGACCGCGGACGACAGCGACAACCCGGCCCAGGCAGCGGAAGGGATCCTCGACTTGGAAAACCCGGAGAATCCCTTCAAGGACTGGTTCTTCGTTTTCATCCCCTATTGCACGGCGGACATCCACTGGGGGAACAACACTCACACCTACACGTCAGGGGGCCAGGACCTCGTCATCCAGCACGAAGGGTTTGTGAACTTTAGCGCAGTTCTGGACTGGATACAGGCCAATTTTGAGAAGCCGGAGAAGGTCTTCGTCTCTGGCTGCAGCGCGGGGAGCTACGGCTCGATCATGGCCGCGCCCCACATTCAAGAGCTCTACCCGAATGTGCCCCTCTACCAGCTCGGCGACGCGGGCGCCGGCGTGAGCACAGACGATTTCCTCCAAAACAGCTACCCTAACTGGAACACCTCAGACAGCAGGCCGACCTGGATCCCGGCGCCGGGCGGTTCCTGGGACGCGGTTTCGTCGCTCGCCGACCTCTACATCGCGGTGGCAAACTACTACCCGAACGACCGCTGGTCGCAGTACAACGCGGCCCATGACCAAATCCAGACGCTCTTCTACAGCGCTACGGGCGGCGCGGACGACTGGAACAAACTCATGCTCGCCAGCATGCAGGAGATCGAGGACAGCGCTCCCAATTTCCACTCCTACACCGCCCCGGGCGAAATCCATTGCATCACCGGCGACGACATCTTCTACACCCGCGAGGTCAACGGCGTCCGGTTTCGGGACTGGGTGGAAGCCATGGTCAACGACAAGGCGTGGGACGACGTGATGTGTGCGGACTGTGAGACCGACCCCGAGGGGTAATAGTACGCCGCCGTCTCTCGCCTAGGTTCTTCGCTTTGCCCAGCATGACGGCATGGATTTGCGTCGTCCTGAGCATAGCGAAGGGCCTCACCTCGGGCAGCCCGGCGTCGTCATTACCTGGAGACAGTAGACCCTAAGCTGGCCTACGGTGCTGGGTCTGCGGGCAGGGGCTCGGGCATGGCGACGCCGACTTCGTCCGCCAGCCGCTGGAGCATGCCGACCACCACCGCATGGAGGGGGACGCCCTTGACCAGCCGCTCCTCGCGGGTCTCGAACTCGCGCTGGCCGGCGATCAACACCCGTTCGGCTCCTGCCACGGTGGGCGCGCTGCGAAACGTCTGGAGCATCTCGTCCATCATCGCCTTGAACTCATCGACCGGACGAAAGCCGTCGACCCGCAGGGCACCGAAGAAATGGCCCACCACGTGCTTGATGTAGTCGATGTGGAGGCTGTAGCCGAGCCCAGGCAGAACGCCGCTGAGGATATCCACCACCATCGCCAGGTCGTAGCCCTTGTAGGAGGCGGCCTCGGGCGTCGAGCCCAGCGGCAGCAGCCAGCCCGTCCTCATGATTCGGGTCACGTCGGTCGATGGGTTGCCCTCCTCATCTGCCCCCCAACCCAGCGGGATCGGCTTGCCCTCTTTCCTGGCCACCTCGAACTTCCCGTGGGCGGCAGCGCTGGTGGCCATATCCAGCAAGAAGGGGTGGCCGCTGCCGACAGGTACGGCCACGGCGATGGGGTTGGTGCCGAGCATGCGCCCTCGCCCGAAGGTCGGCGCCACGAAGGGAGGACTGTTGGTGGTGGCCAGACCGATCATGTCGTGAGGAACGGCCATCAGCGCGTAGTACCCGGCGGCCCCGTAGTGGCGACTGCCGGTCACAGCCACCATGCCCGTCCCACACTCCTTCGCCTTCTGGATGGCGATGGACATCGCCCGATAGCCAACGACAGCGCCCAGGCCGCCGTCGCCGTCCACGAGCGCTGTGGAGGGGGTCTGATGCACGATGCGGATGTTGGGGCGGGGGTTGACCAGCCCCTGACTGAATCCCAGCGCGTAGCTGGGATGAACCGTCAGGTGGGCGACGCCGTGGGATTCGATGCCCATCAGGTCGGCCTCCACCAGGATCTCAGCCGCCAGGCGGGCGTCCTCAGGCGGCACATCCTTTCGCTGTAGGGCTTGGTCAACGAAGTCGATGAGACTGGCGGCGGAGAATCGCTGCAAATCAGACACCAGGCTTGCTCCTTTGGCTGGCGGCAGATGCCGCCCTACTGATACCCGGGGCCGCCGGGAGCCCCCGGCTCGGCCCCACGTACCGCTCGTATGTCCTCCCCCACCGCTCGGGCCAGGGCGCTGGAGTCGGAGGAGGCCAGGACCATGCGAAATCCCTCAGCGATGCGCTTGGGGGCGCTCGCAACGGTGGAGTGGATGCCAGCCACAACGTTGTGACGCCGGCACGCCTCCAGGATGCGCTGGCGCGCTTCGGCATAGGCGGGTACGTCGCTGTCCATTTGCGGCGGCAGGCCGAGGGAGATGCTCAGGTCCATCGGCCCGATGTAGACCGCATCAACGCCCTCCACGCTGAGAATCCCGTCCAAATTCTCCAGGGCAGCCGTCGTCTCTATCTGGGGTATGCAGACCACCTCCTGGTTGGCATGCGCAAAGTAGTCCGAGCCAGCGTAGTAGACGGCGCGAATGGGGCCGAAGCTGCGAATGCCCTGCGGCGGATAGCGGCAGGCAGCGACGGCTGCCTCTGCCTCCGCCCGGCTGTTCACCATGGGCACTATGACGCCGTAGGCCCCGGCGTCCAGCATCTTCATGATGATGGCCGTATCGTTCCAGGGCACGCGCACGAAGGGGGTTGTCGCCGTGGTAGAGATGGCTTGGAGCATGGCCAAGGCCGTGTCGTAGTCGATGAGCCCGTGCTGCATGTCGATGCACAGCCAGTCGAGGTTCTGGTGAGCCATCACCTCAGCCGAGAAGGCGCTCGGGATGGTGAGCCAGCCGCCGAACGCCGGCCGGTCCTGCTCCCAGAGCCGCTTCACCGCATTCTCGCGCATGTCTCCTGCCCCCAACGAACAGCCGACCACTGCTCATTCCTTAGCATCCCAGAGAACGGCTGTCAACTCCGCCCTGCGACGCCGCGAATACCAGCCCCCCCAGAGCGTGCGTCTTCCTGGTAGGAGAGAGCCAGTGTACAATTATAGGTGTAGACCAGGCCAGTCAGGTGCCCATCGTCGGGCTTGGCCGGCCCGCGGCGCGAGGCAGCCCCGAGGGGAGAGGAGCCATGAAGCTTAAGGTGCCGCAGCTTCTTTGGTACGGCAATAGCGAGCTGGAGCTGGATTTCCCTGACTCCTGGGACGTTCACTTCCTGCCCCCGAAGGGCCACGACCGGCCAAAGCTGAGCCCCCAGGAGATGGCGCGAGCCTTCGCCGAGCCCATCGGGACGCAGCGGATTGAGGAGCTGGCTCGGGGCAAGCAGGAGGTGGTCATCATCTCCGACGACATCACCCGTCCCACCCCTATCGATGAGATCGCCCCCTTCATCCTGGCCGAGCTGAAAGAGGCCGGCATCTCCGATGACCACATCCGTTTTGTCGTGGCCCTGGGCAGCCACGGGGCTCACGACAACCATGCCTTGCGCAAGAAGCTGGGCCAGGAGATCCTCGAGCGCTACCCCGTCTACAACCACAACCCCTACGAGAACTGTACGCCGCTGGGCAAGACCAGTCGCGGGACGCCCCTGGCGGTCAACCGCGAGGTCATGAGCTGCGACCTCAAGATCGGCATCGGCTGCATCGCCTCGCACCCGCAGGTCGGCTTTGGGGGCGGGGGCAAGATCATCCTTCCGGGGGTGGCCCACATCGACAGCATCGACTATTTCCACCGAGAGGTCATGGCCAGCGCCCCCCAGACCACGGGCATGGGAAACTACGACGAGAACGTCATGCGCTTCGACGCCGAGGAGGCGGCCAGGATGGCCGGCCTCGACGTGAAGGTCGATGCCTTGTTCAACATGCGGGGGGAGATCTCGGCCCTCTTCGTGGGCGACCCGCTGCTGGAGCATCAAGAGGGGGTGAAGCTGGCCAAGGAGGTCTACGCCAGCGAGGGCATCTCGGGGGCGGACATAGTGGTGAGCAACGCCTTTGCCAAGGCCAACGAAGCGGGCATCTCCATCTTGGCTGCCTTGCGGTCCATCAGGCTGCCAGGAGGGACGATAGTGCTGATCATGAATGCGCCCGAGGGCCAGGTCACCCACTACCTGCTCCGTAGCTTTGGCAAGACCTACGGCGGCAGGCAATACGTCCAGCGGACGATCCCACCCTCCGCCTTCAAGGTGATCGTGCTGAACCCGCTGAAGGACCTGACCTGCGTTGACTGGTTCGGCGACGCCCAGTCTGTGACCTGGGCGAAGGACTGGGGCGAGGTGCTGGAAGAGCTGCGAGCCAGCTATCCCGATGGAGCCAAGGTGGCCGTGTACCCCGACGCCACCATGCAGTACCTGGCGAGCACCAAGTCCAGCTAGCGGCGTTACGCCTAAGCCAGCGTCAATAGCGCCGGTCAAACCAATCGTAGACGATCGTCGATAGCTCCGCGCCGAAGATGTACGCGGTGTACTCGGCAGGCATCGCCTGCGACAGATAGGAGATCGTGTAGGCGATCTGCCTCTCGCCCTGCACCATCATCACGATCCCAACGTCGTTGTAGACCCAGCCGT
>JALHUG010000245.1 GCA_022866185.1 Dehalococcoidia bacterium | reverse complement strand
GTCGGCCTTGACCTTTTGCAGAATCAGCGCTGAGATCTCCTCGGGCGCATATTCCTTATCGCCGATCCTGACCCAATAGTCAGACCCCATGCGCCTCTTGACCTGGCGAATGATCTCCCGGTCGTCGCCCAGGCTATCCAGGTCCAAGTAGGCTCGCCGCCCCATGTGCCTCTTTATGGAGAAGATGGTGCCGTCGGGGTTGGCGACAGCCTGTAGTCTGGCGAGTTGGCCCACCAAGCGCTTTCCATCTCTGAGAAAGCCGACCACCGACGGCGTCAGACGGTCGCCCTCGGCGTTAGGTATGATCACTGGTCGGCCGCCCTCTAGACAGGCCACAATCGAGTACGTGGTTCCGAGATCGATACCGACCGCCTTTGGCATAAATGCTTTCCTCAACCGGCAAAAGCAGTTGCGTCCACTGGGCCGTCACCATCGCCCGAAACCATGGACATTGCCTTTTCCCCTCTCTTCTCTCGCTCCCAGGCGCGGATGCGCTCGTCCCACTCTTGCATCACGCCGTACTTGAGCATCGTCTCCATTCCAGCCAGGGCAGCTCTCAGGTTGACGCCGATCAACGGGATGCCAGCGACAGAGACAATGATGTCTGCGTAGATCACCAGGCCTTTGTCCAGGATCCTATCGAGGAGATCGACCAGAGTCGCGTGGGAATCGCGGGTCGGTTCCATTAACTGCCTCTCTGCTATGAAGCGCCAACGAAGCTGTAGGGCGGCCACGGCCCGGTGAAACGAACCGAGAACCCTTCCATCTTGTCGATGCCCTCCAGTTCCTCCCCTAAGTCCGTCGATTTGTCTCCGTCGACCAGGCACGATAGATTCATGATCATCTGCCTGTCGTCGTCGGTCCCTTTGGTCTTCTCCACCCTAAGGTCGCAAACGTGCTTCTTGATTCGACTGTAGAAATCCCTAAAGCACTGATCCGCTTTGGCTTCCAGCTCCCTTTTCAGGGCGTTCTCGAGCCTTTGCCTGTACATGTATGCCAGACCTCTTGACTTCGACTTGATGTCTTCCTCTAGCCGGCCGATCTCGGCACTCGTTTCAGCGATGTGCCGAGCGATAACCCGGGGCTGCCAAGAGACCTGCACCCCATACTCTGCCTTGCCTCTCACCGCCTCCATCTTGCGCTTGAGGCTCTCGTGGTCCGCCGCGAGCCAAGCCTCCACGCTCTCTGGGGGGTCGCTGCCCCCCTGATCCCTGATGATGGTGTCGAAGCCCAGAGGCAGCACCGTTCCCCACTTCTCCCAAGCCTTGTCCACCACCCGCTGATGCGCTATCATCCAGGCTTTGACCACCTCCCCATGGGACGACTGGTAGGGCTCAGCGGGGCAGTCATGCACTACCGCGCAGACGTCCTTGTAGGGGACGGTATAGACCTCGTGGCCATTGATTCCAATAGGGCCCAAGCTCACCTTCTCACCGCTATCAGCAACGCAGTAGAGGTATCGTCCCTCCACCTTGGTCGTGGCCTCACCTTCATCCGGCGGGGCGACTCGAATGTTCTCACCGTGCTGCATGCGTCGCCCTTCCCTCTGGTTCAGGTTCTTTCTGCCACTCCTCAGGGTTTATGAACCTACTGATAACATCGTCCACGATGTCGTCCAAGCCATCCCGCACCGATTTCACTGACTCGCTGATTCCCTGCTCCTCCTTTATCTCGTCGATGGCCGCATCCAGGTCCATGAGGGCCTCTCCCAGCCTCTCCATCTCCTCTTCAGTGAGGCTGCCCCCTTCCATACGTTTGATTGCCTGAAGCTTGAGGGCATCCCTGATTATTTCCACCAGGGCGATGACCAATCCCAGCACACCGTGCTTCAGGTTCTTCTCATCGATATCGACTACCATGGCTCGGGACGGACTACTCTTTCCACAATGTGAGCTCTAGGATGCCATTTCGGTACAGTCTTTCCACCTTCCCTTGAGGGGCACAGGGCAAGACTATTTCTCTGTGACATCCGTGGGCGGGTGTATTGGCCGATATGACAAGCCGAGTGCCATTCAGCTCTATCTCTACGTCTTCCTCCTCAATGCCGGGCAGTTCGGCAACTACCTTGAGGTGCGTTTCCTCATCAAAGACATCGACCGGCGGCTCCTTCGGAACGATTCCCTCCTGCTCTACCATGGGTGCCCGGCGCTTTCCTGGGGGAGGCCTCCTCCCAACGGTTCTTCCGGAAGAGCGGGTTTGAAATGAGGGCCACCTATCCCCTTCTTCTGCTCGCTTCAGCGGCTCGCTCCTCAGCCTGGCTTCGAGCTCCGCGTCGATAGCGTGCAGCCTCTCCCGGAAGGCCTCTGATTTCTCTAGACCCTGAATGAGCCTGTCGAGGCCGGGGAACATGCCGCCGAGCTGGCCGAGTACGCTGGCAGCCGTCCCTTCGGCGCTGCCTTCGGACTCTTCCTCCGCTGTCGCCGCCTCCAGCCTTCTAATCTTCTCCTGGAGTTCCCTTATCCTTTCCTCCTGGTCGGCGATCTTCTTCTCGGCCGCCGTCTTGCTCTCGGCCGTTCTCTGCCTATCGCCGCCGCCCCTCTTTCCGCTCGCACCCTCCATCGCCTTCACCTTCCCTACTAAGTTGCCGGTGGGATGGCGCTGGCCCTGGCGCTTATCCAGCCGCACCAGGGACAGCCGCTGGCCAGGAGATCTTCCGTAGGAACCCTCTTCTCACATTGGGGGCAGTTCTCTTTGGCCACCACCGCCTCCTGCCAGGCGGGCGTTTCCAGATTGGTCCCCGAGGGAAACTCCAGGCCGTATCTCGCCGCCGTCTCGAACGATGCCAGGGCCGCCCTTATTCTCACGCCGAGCAGCTCAACCCCGGAGACCGACACCATGATGTCGGCGTTGATAACCAGCCCCTTGTCCAATATCCTGTCTACCACGTCCGCCAGGCCTCCGCCGTCGGTGTATCTCTCCGCGTCCAGGGCCATCAGCGCTCACTTCCTTCCAGCTTCGTTCCTTGCTCGTTCCTCGGCAGCCTCTTCCTTCGGTCGTATTCCCATGGTTCCTCGCGCAGAGGCAAATTCATTCCTTCACCACTACGTTGACGAAGCTGTAGGGCGGAGCTGGCCCGACATAGATGAACTTGACCCTGTCGGCATGCGCCGCTGTCAATTGGTCCACCCGAGCGTCGAACTCCCTCTCCCAGCGCTTGTCTACCAAGAAGGCGGCGTTGCACATCATGTCGTCACCACGCGTCTTGTTCAGCCGCACATCGACGGATATCCTGCGAAGGGGAGCGACCAGGTCTTCTCCTTCCTGAGCCTTCTTCTCCTCCACCAGCCGCTTCATCCTAGAGGCCAGTGCTCTCTTGGCGGCGTCCACTTCCCTGGCAGAGGCTCCTCTTATCTTCTCTTGCAGAGCCCTGACTTCCCCGTCCTCCTCGGCCAGTTCCCGAAAGACTGCCTCCATATCTTTCCAGAGAGCTTTCAAGCCGAGCTCCACTCTGTTGTCCAGGTACCTGAGAAGATTCCTGAATTCGGCATACCTCCTCTTGAGGAGACTGCGAATCTCATCGACGGTGGGAGCGACGGTGTAGAACCTTACTGGAAGGACCGCGCAGTCCTTCATTACCTCCTCGATGACTCTTTCGTGCCTAGTCATGGTTTCTCTGCTGACCACGTACTTGTTCAGGGACACGCTGCTTATGACCGCACTGAGCCCCTGATAGGAAATGGTCGTAACCTCATCGTCGCGCCCGCCGATGCCTATGGGGCCGAAGTTCCTGGTGTCGTTGCCCTCCATCAGGCAGTAGAGATACTTGCCTTCTTCCGTCATCTTTCAGCGTCCGCGCTCTCCAGGGAACCCAGGCTGACCATCTAACGCCTCTCGCCCTGGGTAGCCAGCTCCAGATGCCCGCCTTACTCCCATGGCTGGCTCCAAGGGCAGTGCCTCAAGATCGAGCTATTACCACACTTCAACGCTGCTACATCCGCCGTCTGTGCCTGGGCCTCCCACCTCCGCTGCCTCTGTTTCATCCGATTTCCCAGCGCTGAGCTTCGCTATCTTCTCGTTCACCTTGTCCCTCTGCTCGGTCAGCCAGTCTATCTTCCTCTGGAGCTGCGCCCGAAGCTGAAGCAGACTTTCGAGGAAGCAAAGCCAACCCTCTTCCGTCAACACATAGGCGTTTTTACTCGGGAGAGATACCGGCTCTAAGCAGTCGTGCCTGATCAAGAAGTTCAGCAGACACTGAGCGTAGCCGGTCGAAATGCCCATTTTGCGGGCGATGGTCGCCTTGTCCACGAGCTTCAGTTCGTGAGCCAGCCTCAAGATCTTCAGCTCATTAGGGCTCACTTCTCTGACCTCTCCCCCTCATACGGTCAAGCTCAAGCGCCTCTCGGCAATGAACTCCGACATCTGGGGTTCTACCCTCCCTCCTCCTCGTACGATTCGCTGCGGAGGCGGGACCTCTTCTTCTCGAACTCCAGCAAGTCGCCTTCCTCGTCCAATGAGACCAGGTAGGTGCCGAGAATATCGGTCGACTCCGGCAGGCGAGCCATCTCCAGCATGTCCACGGTGATGTGCCAGCCCTCCGCGTCCCTGTAGCTGCCCACGACCGCCACCGGCTTGAGGCCGGTGATCTCGGCCAACTGCTGCCTGGCCCGCTCCGCCAGGTCTGTCATCTTCAAGGCCATGTCACCCTCCTTGCTCCGGGCTGTCCGGCCGTTGGCGTTCCCTATCATCGCCGCGAAGCAGGACGCTCAGGGTTTGTCGGCTTGCCCTGTCCGGGGTCTCTAGCCCCGCTCCTTGACTTGCCGAATGAGGCTCAGCCTATCGAGCAGAGCCTTCTCCTGTGTCGTGTACTGCTCGTCGTCCATTTCGCCCAGCTCGTGGCGCATCTGGAGCTCCAGGAGCTGCCCCTGAAGCCCGGCCTCGTCCAGCTCCTGCCGCTCTACCTCCTCGGCGATCTCCTTGGCGAGCCAGTGAACCAGCCTGGGAACTCCGAAGACGGGCATGGTCAGCACGTCCAGCAAGAGGCTGCCACCGCCCGTCGATGCGGACGCCGGCCTCTTGCGTCTTGGAAGCGGCTTGCGCAAAGAGCTACTCCTCATCCCAGGTCACCACGATCTCGCAGAAGTTGAAGGGCGGGATAGGTCCCGTGTACTTGAGGACCATCCTCTCTCCCAGTTCCTCGTCGAGGTTCCTCACCACCTCATCGCAGGCCTGCTCCTGATCCTTGTCGACCAGCAAGGCGGCGTTGAGAACCATCCTGTCCATGATGATCTTGTTCTCTCGAATCCGCTCGGCGATGGGGCGGATGGGGGAAAGGACCCTCTTCGCCTCTGTCCGTCGCTTGCGGTCGAGGGCCGCCCTCACCAGCTCACCCACCCGCAACCGATCGAAGTGGGTCGCCTCCGGCACGCGAGCCATCAGGGGCATGAGGGAATCGCGGAGCTTGCGTACCGTCGGATTCTCAGCGACGATCTCCTCGAAGATGGCCTTCTCGTCGCGCCAGAGGGCTTTGAGGCCTAGCTCAACTTTGTCCTTGAGCTGGTCGTGCAGGCTCTCAAGCTCATCGAACCTGTTTTCCAGGAGCCTATGCCGGATATCTTCCACGGGCGTGGCTGTCCCCTTCTTGGTAACGGTGCCAAATCTTACAGGAAGGACGGTGAATCCATCGTCCATCACGCGCTCGATAACCTTCTGATGAGCCATCATGTTTGCTCGGGTAATCTCATATTTCGTGTGGGGCGAATCGCTGACCACTGCCGCCAGCTCGTGGAAGACAACCGTATGCACCGGGTCAGTGTGGTCGCCGAGCCCCTGTACCCCGTTGAAGGTGCATTCGCGGCTGCACTTGATGATGCAGTACAGATACTTGGCCTCCTGGTCATCCTTTTCCTGCCGTACCAAGGGAACTACCTGGCTCACTGCACCGCATCGGCTAGGCTGCCCGAGCGGACCGACCTATGGTGACTAGAAAAGCGTGGCGGACGTCTTCGGGGGCCAGGGAATAGCGTCGGTCTTGGGCGGCTCGCTCGCCTGTTTGGTTCTGGCCCCGGCAATAGGCGGTGAGCAGGGCAAACGCTTCTCGCACCCTGGTGAAGCGCTCCCCTCCCTGCTCGCCATCAGGGTGGATGTCGGGGTGGGTCTCTGCCGCCAGACGCCGGTAGGCTTCCTTGACCTGTGCCTCGGAGACTTCGTGGCCGAGACCGAGTACTCGCCTTGCCTCCTCAATCTTCTCGGCGTTGGGTCTTACCACCTCCACGGGGGCGAAGGTATAGGGCGGCAGGGGCCCGATGACGCGGAAGTCTATTTGGTCGCAGCACGCCCGATCCAGCTCCCTCACCCGCTTATCGAACTCCCCTTCCTGGTCCCTCTGGATCAAGAAGGCCACGTTCATCACCATCTCATCAGCGACCAGGGCGTTTGGCTGCACGGCCAGGGCTATCGTCTGGAGGGATTCGATCATGCGCTGCTGATACTTATCCCGCCGCCGGTCCAGGGATTCCTTTATGATTTCCCCAGCCCGAATTTGCTGCTCCAGGACATCCCCGGGAGGCCCATTCGCCATTGCTCTCTTCAAACGCACGATCTCGTCTTCCCGGCCGATATCTGAGAGAACCCGGCTCAGGTCCCAGGTGGCAGCGACCTCGATCTCCACCCTGCCGTCCAGCCAGATCAAAGCTTGGGTAAATTTGCGGTATCCTTGCTCGATAAGGCGTTGTACGTCGCCGTCGCCCTCGACGAGGGTGCCAAACTTGACGGCCAGGATCGGGTAGTCCTTCATGACGCGCTCAATCACCGCCTGATGGTCCATCAGGCAGCGGAGCAGGCTCTCCTTAGAGAGGGAGGCGAAGTCCTCCCCCAGATAATTGCTCACCACACAACCGAGGCCACGGTAGACTACGGTATGCGCCGGCTCCGGCCCGGGGGGAAAGCCACAGACGCCGAAGGTCGGCGAGTCGCTCGTGGGGATGATGCCGAATATGTACTTCCTTGCCATCGGAACCACCTCGCGGCTAGTCAAGCAGGTCGCTTCCCACTCCCTGACGTCGGCGACCCGGCGAGACGTCTTTCCTCGAGTTCTTTGTCCCTTCTCCATGTCTCCGCCCATTTCTCCAGGCGCAATCCCAAGGGCGTGCCCTGCCTCTTGCCCACGGCCCTGGCCCATTCCCAAGCCTTCAGCTGTTGAGCGATGCGACCTAACGTCGCGGCGTTGACCGCTACCGGTTTCGAAGAGGCCTCGTCTCCCAATCTGCGCGCGGGCCATTGAATCCCTTCATCCGCAGGGGAAGTTTGGGGCATGGCCGGCAAACGCGTTCGCAGCGCAGATACCACCGAGGCTTCCGGCCCTGAGTCAAACCGCAGCCTCTCCCGTTGCTCGTGCTGCCCCTTCCGCCCTTCCGCCGCTTGCTCTAGAGGCGACGAGGGCGTCGGTCTCCTCCTCGCTATCCTTGCTTTCTCTCTGGCCATTGCCTGGCTGGCGAGGGCGCTAGCATTCGCCTTTCGTTCTCCCTTCACAGGGGCGCCGCCTTTCCCTCGCACTAGGCCCTCCTGTTTGTGGCAAACACGCCCGCCCCTTTGCATTTCGAGCAAGGGAGTAGGGCTGCCGTTGAACGCCCTGTTCCTCGGCAGAGGTCACATTCTTCGAACGGCTGCTCGACCGCCATCACACCTTTTCCGCGACAGGCGGGACAGGTGAGATGCGATCGGGGCGGGGCCTCGCCCGCTCCCAGGCAGAAAGCGCAGACCACCGCCGGCCCGCCAACCGTGTTGAAACCCTTCCCGCCGCAAACTGGGCACCTTGACCTCATGTGAGCCTGAGCGCCTGTTCCCCAGCAGTAGGCACAGGGAAACCTGTCGCCGCTCAGGGGCCTGCCCGGCGCCCCCAGCGTCGCGGCTCCGCCTCTCTGCCTCAATCGGTAGCGCTGCCACTCCACGCTGACTTCCTCCTTGCCCTGGTGGGACCGGCTAGTAGTTGACAGACATCCGGTTCCATTCTTCCCGTTTGTACTCATAGCTCCTTTGCCGAGGTTTCCCATTCCTGGCTGGCATTTCCGAGGATTCACCCTGAGTTGCCTTTTCTTGTCTCTCGGCCATTTCGCTGCTGATCTCGGCTAGGCGTCGCTCTATTCGGGTGTTTCGTTTCTCTAGGGAGGCGGCTTCTTGGGTGAGCCTCCCCCTCTCTATTTGCAGGATGTACAGGTCCAGGTAACAGCGTCCGTTGCGCGCGGGTACGGAATGTATACCCCTGCTTAGGCTCGAATGCATGTCCAGCAAGCCCCTGGGTCGTCGCACGGCCTTGGGTTCGCCGGCAGTCGCGCCGGGTTGCCCTTCTGGAGCCTCGCCAGGTCCGGCGAGGTTGTCACTGGGCCGCCGTACATCCTGCTCTAGGGCAGCAAGCTCCTTCTTGTCATCCATGTCCCGCGCTCCCTTCCCGGCTGGCACCCTCGGCTTTGATGCCGATTATCCTCGACGCCCGGTCCTACCTGGCGCTGTCTCTGGCCGAAATCACGACGCTCTTCTTGGCTACGACCTTGACCTCCACCAAACGGCCCGGCTGGAGGCCCACCTGGCGCCGGATGTTGTCAGGGATGGTGATCTTGCCGTCCCTGTCCACTCTGGCGAACATTCTCGTCCCGATCACTCGCGACACCTCCCTTTTCAGCTACGGCTTGGCCGTCGCGCTGCCGAGCAGCTAACAGTGCTGGTCAACCAGCTTTCCTACCAGCTCTCTAACCTTGGCGCTGTGAGCCTTGCTTCCAACCCTGCTCGTCTCCGACGCCAGGATATCGAGGCACAAGCTCCGGAAGCCGCCGTTGCCAGCGTCCACAGAGCCTTGCATCACCTTGAGAGTCTTGCCAATCATGATCGGCCCGCGAATGGTGGGAGCGTATTCGCAAGCGCCAGACTCCCTGAGAGCCCTGACGACGCGGATGATCTTTGCGGCATCGCGGCGGTCCAGGCCCGACCTGCTCGCCGTTATCGCCACCTCGGTCTCTTCGTCGAAGTGGTCCAAGTCCAGGGTGACCATCCGGTCCCGCAGGGCGTCCTGGCTCCGGTAGACCCCGGCGTACTCCTCGGGGTTGCTGGTGAAGATGGCCGTAAACTCGGGGGCGACTTGGAGGTAGTTCTCACCGTCCCCGCGAGCGGCGGGCAGGTCCAGCATCTTCTCCTGGAGGACGGAGAGGAGGATGTTATTGGCCTCCGGCCGGGACCTGGTGAACTCATCGTAGATGAGGGTGAAGCCGTATTTGCAGGCCACCGTCAGGCGGTTGTCCATCCACCGCTTTACCATGTCCTCCTCGGTCTTGAGGACGGAGTGGATGAAGTTGTCGATCACCTTCCTCATGCGGTAGCCGTACTCGCCTCCCACCAGGTCGGAGGTGCTGAACTCCTCGTCCCCGTGGATCAAGACCACCGGCCGGCCAATCCTGCCGGCCACGTGCATGGCCAGGGTGGTCTTGCCCGTCCCTGACGCCCCCCGGAAGTGAACGGGGAAGCCCGCCCGGATATAGGCAAGGGCCCGGTCGGTGATCTCCTTGACGAACTTCGTTTCCACGAAGTGGGGCAGGGGCCGAGGCTCCAGTACGGTGGTCACCCCTTCTTCTCTGACGACCATGGTCTCCTCCCTCCCTGTTTGTGCTGCCCCAGGATGCCTGCGTGGGGCCTCAGTCGGCCGGACGTAGGGGCGATTCCTGCCTGCCCCCGCCGGAGGCGGGTCCGCCTCTGGAGGAGGCAGGCACGGCGCGAATCGCTCCTACCTTCTCCCTGTTCTTGACCATGATCACTCCCGCGCCTTTGCACAGGACACAGGGCAGGAAGTCCTGGTCGGGCGGCTCTGCCCCCGCCCCCTGACAGTGAGGGCATTTGCCCGCCGGTTGTCGGATGGCAATCATGCCCTTGCCGCCGCAGGCAGTGCAGGTGAGCCGCTGATCACGGTGTATGCCGCTCCCGCCGCAAAAAGCGCAGGCCACGGCAGGTTCCCCGATGGTTACAGAGCCGCTGCCTCCACAGACCTGGCAACGCGACAGGCCGGACAATAGCTCGAACGGGTCCTTACCCGACCCCTTGCAGAAGGCACAGGTGATCACCTTTGCTGCCATCGCATTTCCTTCTTCCTCTAGTGCCCATCCTGCGGGTTGATGGTCATTGACTTAATAGTGCGACAGTACAGGTTGCCCTTTGCAGGCAGACCTGAAGGTCTGCAGCTACGAAGTGGCGACCAGGCAGGGCCGTAGCTGCAGGGCTTCTCCGCCGAAGGCGGAGTCCGCAAGGCGGACAGCCCTGCCTTGTGTCGAGCTATTTTGTTCATGACCATTGTCCCGCAGGGTTGAACCATCACCCATACCCCGAGCTCTCCCCCCGCGCTACGCTAGGCGCTCGCTAGATGGCGAAATACCGCAGCTCCCGCTTCTCCACCTTGTTCTCTTCCATCAGTTGCCGCATCACCTGCGCCAACTTGATGCGCGCCATGTTCAGGTCCTGCTCCAGTTGAGTCAGCTTGGCGCCGTCCGGGTGCTCGGCCAGGTAGGTGAAGATAACATCGCGCAGGGTGACCGCTGCCTCTCCAACAGCAGGCGCCAGCGGTCGGGCTGCTGCCCTGTGCGGCGGTGGGGCTGCTGCCCTGTGCGGCGGTGCGGCTCCACGATAGATCGGGGCAGCGCCGCCCCACACCTCGCTGTGGATGGCGGCCACATCCGCCCGGCGGTCGGCGGCGACCTTGGTGTGCAGGTGGCGGACGATGGTGGCTACCTCCGAGCGGCGGCCGGCGCTGACCTTGTGCAGGTGGCCCACGAAGGCATCGGCATCGGCGCGCATGGCCCCTACCTCCCGGCCGCGTTCGGCGCTGACCTTGTGCAGGTCACCGACGAACGCGTCGGCATCGGCGCGCATGGTGTCTACCTCCGAGCGGCGGCCGGCGCTGACCTTGTGCAGGTCACCGACGAACGCGTCGGCATCGGCGCGCATGGCCCCTACCTCCCGGCCGCGGTCGGCGCTGACCTTATGCAGGTGGCCCACGAAGGCATCGGTATCGGCGCGCATGGCGGCGACTTCGCGCCTTCGCTCAGCGTCGCCTTTGCGAAAATCGCCAAGGCTAGCGGCGACCTCGCGGGCCAGGACGGTCACCTCCTTGCGCCGCTCGGCGTCAGCCTGCTGGAATTCCTGAATGAGGCCCATTACCCCTCATCTCCTTTCAACCCCCTTGAGAAGGGGACCTGTTTCTCACAATGGCTAGTCACTAGCCCAGATGAGCGTCGAGACACACCTGCGACTCCGGCGTCCCCGACAAGTCGGGGAGGGAGCCCGGCTGGCGGTCAGGGCAGGTGTGCCTCGACGCCTCCCTGCGGACTTCTAGGCCAGGGCTGGCTTAGGCCGCCACGGCCGTCAGCCCCACCGCCTCCGCGTACTTGAGAAAAGTGTCCACCCCAGCCGTGACCACTCGGGCCTCCACGGCCAGGAGCTCGATACCGACCAGGCTGACGCGAACCCAGGCATCGATCACGATGCCCTTGTCCAGGATCCGGTCGACAACCTCGACCAGGCTGGAGGACGCAATTGCCTTTTCGACTGCCATTGAACTCACCTCCTTTCCAGATGGGCTAACCCCAATATCGAAGGCAGATCCGCAAACGGCTCCTCTGCTCGCTTACTCTGCCCGTAAACGTTGGGGAACAGCGTCCAGAGAGGGGGAAGGCTCCGCCTCGGGCGGAGGCTTCGCGGTGGCTCTGACACCTGTAGACGCCAGAGAGAACGTGGTTCGCCACCGTAGTTGGCGAAAGAAACGTTTTCTAATGCTAAAGACACCACAAGCCACCTCTCATTACATCGCCGTCCATGTATTTCAGCACTATCCTAGCTCTCCCCCACAACCCCCACCTGGGCCTTGTTGGCATTCCCCAGATGGGCACTACCCGGATGGAAGAGGGCCGGGCTCTCATTTGATGAGGCCGGCCCGCGCCGCCTTGAGCGTGGCGTGAGTGCGATCGGACGCGCCTAGCTTGGCGATGATGCTCTGGACATGCTTCTTGGCGGTGTCTTCGGCTATGGACAGCGCTCTGCCGATCTCCTTGTTGGTGCGTCCTTCTGCCATCAGCTTCAACGCTTCCCGCTCTCGGGGTGTTAGCTCGTCCTGGCCGGCAACAGAGAAGGGTTTTCCTGCCCGCTGTCCGCCATTGCCGCCTGTCAGGCCGGAGATAGCCTCGTATAGGAGACTGGTCTTGATCAGGGTGCCGCCGCTACGGGCTGCGCCAATGGTGTGAATCAACAGCTCGCGGGAAGCATCCTTCAGGAGGTAGCCGCTAGCTCCCGCCCGTATGGCATCGACAACATAGGCATCGTCGCGGTGTATGGTGAGCATGATGACCACCGTGGCGGGACGCTCAGCCTTGATGCGCCGCGTAGCCTCTATGCCATCGAGAGTGGGCATGGCGATGTCCATCAGCACCACGTCTGGCTCCAGTTCAGCCACTTTCGCCACTGCCTCCAGCCCATCACTGGCCTCTCCTATGATCTCGATGGCTTGGTTGCTGGCCACCATGCTGCGAAAGCCCTCGCGAACCACGGGATGGTCGTCCACTATCAGCACCCTTACAGAATCCATCGCACCCCCTCTATTCGACGATGGGCACGTCTACCCGGATCGTCGTACCCTTGCCCAGGGCACTCTGTATGCCGCAGGTGCCTCCCAGCAGCTCGGCCCGCTTGCGCATGCTGAACAGCCCCGTGCCGTGGTCTGTCGCACTTAAGTCACGCTGCTTGAGGTCGAAGCCGCGGCCCCAGTCTTTCACCTGCACCACCAGCCGGTGCTCCTCCTGGCTCAGGCTGATTCGCATCCTCCGGGCATTGGCATGCCTCCTGACATTAGTGAGGGCTTCGTGGGCGATCCTGTAGAGGGCCACCTCGCTGTCTTTGGCCAGTCTGGGCCAGTTGGCCTCCAGTTCGACCCGACAACCGGTGTCTATCTCGAACTGCCGCACCTCCTGGCGCAGTGTGGCCACCAAGCCAAGGTCTCTGAGCGAGGCTGGCGTGAGACTATTGACGATCTCTCTGGCCTCCTGGATGGCCTGCCTTACTAGAGCCGCGGCTCTGGTGATGAGCTGCTTTGCCTCTGGCATCTGATACAGGGGGGTGTCTTCCAGGGCTTGCAGGTGCTGGAAAGCAGAGACCAGGGTTTGGGCGACCCCATCATGCACCTCCAGGCAGACCCTCTCCCGCTCCGCCTCCTGAGCATGGATGTTGCCCTTGGCCAGCCTGGTCACATCCTCTTCCTTTTCCTGGAGTTTCTCCTCTAGCCTGGCATTCTCGAGGATGCAACCCACCAGGTGGGCGGCCAACTCGAGGGTGTGCAGCTTGTGGGAAACGTCTTCATCGTCGCCGAAGGAGGGGACATTTGCCTGCAGAGCGCCAAGAACCCCGTCTCTGCTCTCGATGGGTACGCAGATGAGCGGCAGCTCTTCTCCTCTATGGAGGACCAGGCCGGGGACCTGTGAGGCTTGCTGGCGAGTCTCCAAAGCCAGGGGCTTGCCCTGTGCCGCTACCCAGCGCGCTACAGCCATTCCCCCTTTGAGGACGGGGAACGGTCCCCAGGAGGCGACTCTCGATAGGCGATGGCTTCCGTTGTCCGCAAAGGCCACCGCTGCGCATCTGGCCCCGACAGCTTCCGCAGCCGAGCCAAGCACTCGCTCCAGCCAGGGATAGGGCGACGTTCCTGATGTGTACAAGTCTTGCGCATTCGCCATTATAAGCGACCGCTCAGTTTGCTCGACTTCTCTCTATGGAACTTCCTTCTATTAGAAAGCCGCTGGTGGTGCTTTGTTATAAGAAGACCGTGAAGATTCTGTGCATGTTCTGTGAACGGGCTGTGGCCTGTGCAAGACGGTGGGCAGTTCGCGCGTCTCTACAAGGGGGTTGACAGACCTGGAGGCATCCGCTACGATCTGTGCTAGAGAATCCGCTAGTCGACCTAGCTCAACGCCCGATGCGTAGATGTGGCTTGGCAGCCGGCCTCCCGGCTCAGCCAGACGCCTGAGGCGTCCGCCTCTGGCGGAGGCTGATTCGCCTTCGGCGGATGCCGTCAGCCACTTGCGGGGAGGTATCCTGACATGGAGTGGGGCAGCAGAAGGATCCGCTCGGCGGGCCGAACCAGCGGCAGCGTGGAGATCACCCTGCCGGTCGAGATGCAGGCCCTGGAGGGCATACAGTGCCGTCTGGTGCTGAGGGACGGGGCGAGGCCGGAGATCGTGCTCCAACCCGATGTCTCCCTGGCGGAGACGGTGTTCGCTGAGCTCTGGGAGAAGTTGCGACTGGCCTTTCAGGAGATCGGGGACATCAGCGACTTCTCCCTGGCCGACTTCGATGTGGGGCTTCTCCCTCCCCGCTACTGGCGCGACAAGCCTCCTCTCTCCTATCAGGACGCCCTGGCAATCCATCGCTCCCGCCAGGAAAAGGCTGGCCCTGGCCGGCCCCGCGAGGGCAGCGGCGGGACCCACGTGGTCACCTTCTTGGCTGTGGACGCTGGCTACCGCCTGGGCCTGGAGGGGCGGTTTGCCCTGGCCTTCGGGGTCGTCGTGGGCTATCTGGTCTCCGGCATGAGCGCCGGCCACGGCGCCGACTTCGAACGGGATGTCGCCCTGACTCTGTTCCAAGGCGCAGGCAAGGCGGCGGGGGCACCCATCGGCTCTCTATTCCAGACAGACCGCTGGGAGGAAGCTCAGGATGGATTCAAGCAGGTCTATGACCGGTTTCGTGAGTGGCAGGAGAACCCGGCCGCCTACGAAGCGGCCAGGGAAAAGTGGTGGGAGGCGCTGACGGTGGAGACGGGCAGTAGCGTCTCCTCGGTGGAGGACTATGTGCGGAGGACCAAGAAATGAGCGCTTGTAGCAGAACTGGGACATCAATCGTCTGTTGAGGGGCGACAAGTCAGCCTAGTGAAGCTGGGCGAAGGAGGGATGGACATGGTGGAGAGGAAGACAAGCTCGGGTCGCCAGGAGAAGGGCCGGGCAGGCCGCGAGGAGACAGGCGTCGATATCGGCCTGGGGGGCATCTTCAAGGGGCTCGGCGACTTCATCAACCTGGTGTCGGAGATGGTTGAAGCGGGCGAGTCGGAGCTGACCCGGACGGGGGAGTTCAAGGTCAAGGGCCTGGGCGACCGAGGCAAGGGCGTCTACGGCTTCACCGTCAGGACGGGCATCGGCGGCACCCCTCAGGTCGAGCGCTTCGGCAACATCCGGTCCACCGAAGAGGGGCCGGTGGTAGCCGAGGTGCGGGAGCCGATGATCGATGTCTTCGATGAGGGAGAGACGGTTCTCGTTGTCGCTGAACTCCCCGGGGTGGCCGAAGGGGAGATCACCGTGGAGGTCAAGGATGACGTCCTGACCCTGGAGACGACGGGAGAGAGGAAATACGCCAAGGAGGTCCTCCTCCCCTGTTCGGTCGACGCGCCGAGCATGAAGAAGGCCCACAAGAACGGAGTGCTGGAGCTACGCCTTGGCAAGGCGAAGGATGAATAGCGGCAGTTTCAGAAGGATTGCCACCCCCGCCTAAAGGCGGGGGCATGGATGCCGCAGCCTTATGGCGTTCAACTATTTAGATTCACCTCTGCGGGATAAATCCCGCAGCTTCCCCAAAGCTGAGGGTTTCAACCCTCAGGGGTGTTCCTATTTTCTTGATGGCCTTCAGGCTGCGGTGCTGAGAGAATCCTTAAGTGACTTCTAGGCTTCTACCACATTGCACCCTTCACCGGATCGCCGGCACGGAGCTGCGGGTGGTTTCAGACGTGGAGTCCGGCCTGGGCCCGTTTGTCGGGGTGGAGGAAGAGGTTGTCGCGAAATATGCCGCCAGCCCTCGATGGCGGCAGAAGGCCGTCACGCTGTTCGTCCTCAAGGACCTGGAACCTCTGGTCAGACAACTGTGCGAGGGAGCTGCCCTGCCGCCTGGCGGTCTAGCCACCCTGGGGCATAGGCCCATCGTCAACGTCTACGACCTCGAGAACCCCACCGCCTGTCATATCTTCGTTAACCAGCAGGCCATGGAGAAGGAAGGATACTGGGGTGACCATGAGGCGGTGAAGGCCCTGTTGGCTCACGAGCATGCCCACCCCCTGTCCGAGTGCGAGACGACTCGCTCTGCGCGAAGGCTAAAGGCGGACCTCTCGACCGAGAGCACACGACCGTTGTTTCCTTCGGAGGACGAGGACTCAGGGTGGCAGGGCAAGGTCGACCGCTTGTTGGCCCTAATAGTGGACAAGCTCTGCTTATACGCCCCCAGAGAGGTCTTTGCCAACGATGCCACCATCGAAGGCAGCTTCAGCGCCTCGCTGTTGCATCTGGACAAGAAGAACGTGCTTAGCGCCGCCGAGGGTCTTCGCTCCAGGGGAACTCTGCGGCAAATGCTGCAGGACGAGGTGGAAGCAGGAAGCCTCACTCCGGCCGGAGCGGACCTGCTACTGGCGATAGCCGATATGAAGGGCTACCTGGACCTGGCTATGGAGACGGCCTCCTTCTACAGGCAGAGCAAGGTTGCGGAGGCGCAGGAGCTAGAGGAGATGCTGTTTGCCCAGGTGATGCCTCATCTGGACCCCCTGGTGGCTGAGGCGTACCCGAAGCTGAGGGATGCGTACACCGGATTACCCGATGACGCCTCGCCTGAGGCTCTGGTGCAGTTGGAGAGGGCATTGATAGGCATATTGGCGGAAGTTTTGAATCAGAAGGGGTTGAGACTGGAATGCCGACTAAGCGTGAGCCCCGAATAGATAGCGAGAACGGGCGCAAATCCCTCACCCTGCGCGTGGCGGAGGCCCAGGCCAGGGACGTAGGCCGGGGCATCGCCCGTATCGACCCTAATGACCTTGAGCGGCTGGGTGCCGCCATCGGCGACATTGTGGAGATCGTCGGCCAGGGGCGAACGGTGGCTAAGGCCATGCCGACCTACGTGGCTGACCGGGGCAAGGGCCTCATCCAGATCGATGGCATCCTGCGAGAGAACGCTCAGGCCAGCCTGGACGAGAAGGTTTCGGCCCAGGTGGTGGACTACCAGCCGGCCAGAACCGTCGTCCTCGCCCCCCTTGACGCCCCGAAGTCCTGGCCTGAGGGACGCTACAGCCGCTACATCGCCCACCGACTGGAAGGGCTGCCGGTGACCGCCGGCGACCGGGTGCGCGTCGATCTCTTCGGGACCCGCGCCCAGGACTTCACCGTGGCCGAGGTCTCGCCGAAGGACGTCGTCATCATCCAGCGTTCCACTGCCATCAAGTTCAAGGGAGAGGGCGCTCCGTCTTTGCGAAGCACCATCTCCTACGAGGACATCGGCGGCTTGCACCGGGAGGTGCAGCGCATCCGCGAGATGATCGAGCTGCCCCTGAGATACCCGGAGGTGTTCGAGCGGCTGGGCATCGAGCCTCCCAAGGGGGTGCTCTTGCATGGCCCCCCTGGCTGCGGCAAAACCCTCATCGCCCGCGCCGTAGCCCACGAGACCAGCGCCTACTTCGTTCACATCAACGGCCCCGAGGTCATCCACAAGTTCTACGGGGAAAGCGAGGCCCATCTGCGCAACATCTTCGACGACGCTCGTCGCCAGGCTCCGGCTATTGTCTTCATCGACGAGATAGACGCCATCGCTCCCAAACGGGAGGAAGCCCGCGGCGATCAGCAGGTGGAGCGACGCGTCGTAGCCCAGCTCCTGGCCCTCATGGACGGGCTAGAGTCGCGGGGGCAGGTCATCGTCATTGGGGCGACCAACGTCCCCAACCTGCTGGAGCCGGCCCTGCGCCGTCCCGGCCGCTTCGACCGCGAGATCGCCATCAGCATCCCCGACAAGGATGGCCGACGGGAGATCCTGGATGTCCATACCCGCGGCATGCCCCTGGCGGAGGATGTCGACCTGGAGCGGGTAGCCGCCATCACCCACGGCTTCGTGGGGGCCGACCTGGAGGCCCTCTGTCGGGAGGCGGCCATGATCACCCTCCGTCGCATCCTGCCGGACATCGATTTCGCCCAGGCCTCCATCCCCTACGAGCGGCTGCTGGAGCTGGAAGTGACCATGGATGATTGCTTGGAGGCCCTGAAGGAGGTGGAGCCCTCGGCTATCCGCGAGGTGTTCACCGAGGTGCCCGACGTGCGCTGGGACGACATCGGCGGCCTCGAAGACGTCAAACGGCTGCTGGTGGAGACGGTAGAGTGGCCGCTGAAATACGGCAAGCTGTTCCAGCACGCCAAGACCACCCCTCCCAAGGGTATCCTGCTCCACGGGGCGCCAGGGACGGGCAAGACCCTTGTCGGCAAGGCCGTTGCCAGGGAGAGCGAGGTCAACTTCATCTCGGTGAAGGGGCCAGCCCTTCTCTCCAAATGGGTCGGCGAATCGGAGAGGGGGGTGCGCGAAGTCTTCAAGAAGGCCAAACAAGCCTCGCCCTGCATCGTCTTCTTCGATGAGATTGACGCCATCGCTCCCCACCGTGGCGCGGGCGCCGCTGACTCCCACGTTTCCGAGCGGGTGGTCAGTCAGTTGCTGACCGAGCTAGACGGGATCGAGGAGCTGAAGGGGGTAGTGGTGCTGGCCGCCACCAACCGCCTGGACATAGTCGATCCGGCCCTGCTGCGGGCCGGCCGCTTCGAGGTCCTCGTCGAGCTGCCTGCACCCGACCGGGCAACCCGGCTGGCCATTTTTGAGGTGCACACCCGGGACAAGCCCCTGGCCCCCGACGTGGATCTGGCTTCTCTAGCTGACCGAACAGACGGCGTGGTGGGAGCCGACATCGAGGCCATCTGTCGCCAGGCTTCTATGCTGGCCATTCGGGAGTTTGTGGAGAAGAACGCCGACGCAACGGACTACGGCCGCTTCCGCATCGCCAAGCGCCACTTCGAGGAGGTCATCGCGAAGAGATGAGCCAGGCCCTATGCCATCATCCCGGCGGAGCGGCTACTGGTGAGCTTTGGCTTCCTCTTGTCGTGCTTTAGCCTTAGCTCGATGACGCCGTTATTCAGGGTCCAGGCCAAGCTGTTGGATTTGACGTCGGCTGGTAGTCCCACCTCTCCCCTGTACGCCCTATACCTTCCACCAGCCCGAAGCTTCAAGGTGTGATTCTCCAGCTCAACGCTAATCGAGGCCTCCTCCGCCCCGGGGACCTCGGCTATCACGAGGATGCAGTCTCGCTCGTCGAAGACGTCCACGACTGGTTCTACCGTCTTCGGCACGAGTGGCGTTGAGGGCCCTTGGGCCGCAAGCG
>JALHUG010000244.1 GCA_022866185.1 Dehalococcoidia bacterium | reverse complement strand
CCCGCCTTATGGCGATCAAGAAAATAAGAGCACCCCTGAGGGTTGTCCGCTTTGCGGACTCCGCCTCTGGCGGAGAAACCCTCAGCTTTGGGGAAGCTGCGGGATTTATCCCGCAGAGGTGAATTTAAATAGTTGAACGCCATCAGGCGGGGGTCGAGCGATTTTTGAAACTGGTTGTAGCCATCGGGCAGCAAACGTGGCTGTTGCCAATCTGAGCCCCGGCGCGAAGGTGGCGCTCCGCTACACCTTCTGGGCTGCCTTGGGGTCGCCCAGTTTGGAGCTGTAAAGGGAAATGTCCGCCAACCTCACCAGGTCGTCGGCGGTGTTGGCGTCATCGGGGAAGGAAGCTAGCCCAGCGCTCAGGCTCAGATCAGCCGTGGCGGGGTCATTCAAATCCTTGAGTTTCTTGGTCAAAGACTTCCCCATCCGCTTGACCACGATCTGGGCGCGGGCTGAGTCGACGTGCATCAGTATGGCGGCGAACTCGTCGTCACTGTAGCGACAGGCGACATCTGAGCGCCGCATTTGCGAGCGGATGGAATCGGCAACCAGGAGCAGCACCTTGTCGCCGGCTTCTTGCCCCCGAGCCTCGTTGTAGCTCTTGAGGTTTTCGATGTCGGCGATGATCACCGCAAGGCTGTGCTCGTAGCGCTTGGAACGTTCCATCTCCTCGGCCAGTCGCTGGTGAAAGTAGGCGCGGTTCTACAAACCTGTGAGGCCGTCGGTGATCGCCTTCAGGTCTGTCTCCGCCCGCAGTTGAGCGTTCTCCAGGGGCAGAGCAACCTGAGCGGCAGCGGCTTGGAGGAGGTCCAGGTCCGACGTCTGGAAGGAGCCCTCCGAGAAGGCGACAAGCACAAGGCAGCCGAAGGGCCTTTCGCCAATGCCCAGCGGCGCGCACATTATGCTCTGCGGCAAGCCCGATTCTGCAGCGGCCTGTTTGAGAAGGTTCCCACTCTCGGGGCCGAGACCTGCCGGCGCTGTGAGTTCCTTTATTGAAGAATACAGATCTGGTTCGCCTGTCTCGAAGGCCTTGCCGATCAGGTTTTCGCCGGGCTTGACTACCAGCTTGGACATGATCTTCTGATCCAGGCCGCGCACAGCATGGAGCTCCAGCAGGTCTCGATGCCGGTTGTAGGCCATGAGGAACCCGGCCTCCGCTCGCGGCAAGAGTTCGAGGACGGCTTCCAGGGCCCTGTCGGTCGCTTCTTCAAACCCGATGGCTGTGGCGACGGCGTTCGATAGGCTAATGAATAGGCGAAGCTGGTCGTCGCGCTGCCGCACCTCCTTGACGAGGTGACTAAGCATCGTGGTATCTCGGGCTATGCCTTCAATGGCTGCCAGGCGCCCGTCCTCATGATAGGTGGGCACGAAGCTAAAGGTCAGCCATATTGTTTGGCCGTCCTTACGCAGGCACTTGAGGGCTAGCGGACCTTCGGGCATGTTGCCGGAGAGCATGCCCTTGCATAGGGCAATGAAGGACTGCCAGTGCTCGGGGTGGACAAGCCGACCGACGATCTCCGGGCCAGAGGCCAGATCCTCCAGGGTAAAGCCCGTCACCTTCTCCCAGACCGGATTGGCGTAGGTGAGGCCCTTCTGGATGTCTACCCGGAAGACCAGGTCAGCCATACGCTCTGCCAGTTGGCGATATCTTGTCTCGGACTCGGAGACGCCGGTCTCGGCCGTCTCTTTGGCGAGCAGGGCGACGATCATTCGATTGAGGTTCTTCGCCAGGGACTCGAACTCCGTCGGCCCCGATATGTGGGCCATCGTCGTCGTCTCTCCTCTGGCGATCGAATGGGCGTCTGCTTGAAGGGCTGCCAGCGGTCGAAGAATGCTTCGCGACAGCGCCAGCGCCAACCATACGCCCACGACCAAGACGAGGCCAGCGGAGCCCAGCAGGGCCCAAAGCGGCAGGCCTGCACCTCCACCGCCACCGCCAGCCGTTGAAGCGAGGGCGACGTCCATCTGGCGTTGCTGTTCGCTGATCAGGTCGGCGACCATTGGCCTCAGTTCGGCGACCTCGCCCTCTATTCGAGAGCTGGTTTCCGTGGCCTGTTCGGTATCAGAGACATCCGTGAACACGAACACCGCATCGCCAGCTAACCCGATGCTGTTGGCCCGCCTGGTGATGTCGTCGAGTGTGGCCAGCGTTTGGGGGTCGGCGGAGTCACCTTGCAGATCTTTGGCCTCCTGGACAGATGCCTCAACCCTGGCAACGGAGCTGCGGTATGTATCGGCGAAGCTCCAGTCCTTGGTAACAGGAAAGATCCGCAGGACCTCGAGCTGGAGGGTAAGCTCGGTATCGATGTCGGCCAGGGCGGCGGCTGTAGCAGAGGCCTTCTTTACGGCGTCGGCGTCGACGTTGACTTGAGCGGTCTGAGGGCGGAAGAAGACGGGTATCAGCGAGATGCCAACGAGCAGCAGCATCAACAGCGAGAACGTGACGATGATCCGCGCCCGAACCGACCGCAATCTAGGCATTCGCCTGCCGACCTTTCCCCGACTACAACAGACTACCTGCCATCCTCCGTCCACCATATAGGGGGCTTAGAGGTCGCATAACGGCAGGGCAATAGCCTTTGTAGTGCTCAATGAATTGACGCCAGTCCAGGGCAGTGCGTTACACCCAGGTCACCCACGGTTGAAATCGCCGCCCCAGGTGCTATCATGGCAGGGGTGGGCCCGTAGCTCAGCGGCAGAGCGGCCGGCTCATAACCGGCTGGTCGTAGGTTCGAATCCTGCCGGGCCCACCATGTGCTGCCCCCGTGGCATACAATGTCCCGCTCTTCTTGAGCTTGCCACCGCCCGCTCATCCTGAGCTTGTCGAAGGAAGAGCGGGGCTCATGGTTCGACAGGCTCACCATGAGCGGCTCTAGGGCTCACCATGAGCGGCCATAGTCGCGCCCCGTGATCTCTCACATGTCCCGTGACACCACGCTGGCTGGCCCAGGGGCCGCCGATGCGCTATCATGCTG
>JALHUG010000243.1 GCA_022866185.1 Dehalococcoidia bacterium | reverse complement strand
CCTTCATCAACAAGATGGACCGGATGGGGGCCGACTTCTGGCGCACGGTGGGTATGATCCGCGACAGACTGGTAGCGCGGCCGCTACCCATCCAGATCCCCCTGGGCGTGGAGGACAAGCACCTGGGGGTTATCGACCTGGTAGAAGAGGTGGTCTGGCTCTTCTCCGCTGATAAGGCCGAGGAGCCCGTTAAGGTTCCCCTGCCCAAGAAGTACGGCGAAGATCACAACGGCTGGCCTCAGGAGTTCGTGGCTGCCCTGGTGAGGGCGGACGCCGTGGCCCCAGGGGCAAGCGATCTCATCATCAGCTCCCTGGGGGAAGCGAGGACAAGGCGAGATGAACTCATCGAGGCGGTGGCCGAGCTGGACGACCAGCTCCTGATCAGCTACATCGAAGGGCGCCACATATCGGCCGCCGAGCTGGACAAGGCTGTCCGCCGCGCCACCCTGGCCAATGTGGTCACCCCCGTCCTCTGCGGCAGCGCTCTGCGCAACAGGGGCATCCAGCCCCTGTTGGATGCGGTGATCGACTACCTGCCGTCACCAGTGGACGTGCCACCCATCAAGGGTATCCATCCCAAGACGGGGGAGACGATCCAGCGCCAGGCTGCTGACGATGAGCCCTTCGCCGCCCTGGCCTTCAAGATCGTGGCCGACCCGTATGTGGGGCGTTTGGCCTATTTTCGGGTCTATTCTGGCAAGGTCAGCCAGGGCTCCCCGGTTCATAACAGCTCCCGCTCTGAGCGGGAGCGTATCGGTCGCCTGCTGAGCATGCACGCCCAGCACCGAGAGGACATTGAGGAGGCCTATGCCGGTGCCATCGTGGCGGCCGTCGGCCTCAAGAATACCTTCACCGGCGACACCCTCTGCGACAAGAGCCATCCCGTGATCTTGGAGGCGATCAAGTTCCCCGAGCCGGTTATCTCTGTAGCCATCGAGCCCAGAACCAAGGACGACCAGGATCGGATGAGCGAGACCTTGGGGCGTCTGTCGGAGGAGGACCCCACCTTCCGCACCCGCCATGACCCCGAGACGGGCCAGACGATCATCTCCGGCATGGGCGAGCTCCACCTGGAGATCATCGTCGACCGGATGATGAAAGAGTACGGGGTAGAAGCCAGCGTGGGCAAGCCGGAGGTGGCCTACAAGGAGACCATCACCCGTCCGGCCAGGATCGAGAGCCGCTTCATCCGCCAGACGGGCGGCCACGGGCAGTACGCCGTAGTGGAGCTGGAGGTGGCCCCCCGCGAGCGGGGCGCTGGCTTCCGGTTCGAGGACAAGATCATCGGCGGGGCCATCCCGCGCGAGTTCATCTCGCCGGTGGAGCAAGGAGTGAAGGAAGCCCTGGAGACGGGCGTCCTGGCCAACTACCCGGTGGTCGATGTGGAAGTGACCCTGGTGGATGGAGGCTATCATCCGGTGGACTCCTCCGACCTGGCCTTCCGTATGGCGGGCTCGCTGGCCGTGCAGAAGGCCCTGTCTAAGGCCAAGCCCATCCTGCTGGAGCCAATCATGGGGATAGAGGTGGCTACGCCGGAGCAGTTCTTTGGCGACGTGCTCGGCGATGTCAGCGCCCGCCGTGGCCACGTGACCATGGTCGACCAGCGGGGCCACATGCGGCTGATTCGCGCTCTGGTGCCCCTGGCCGAAACCTTCGGCTATGCAACGGGCCTGCGCTCCTTGACGCAAGGCCGGGCTACGTACACTATGGAGTTCGACCATTACGAGCAGGTGCCAAGCTCGGTGGCTGAGGCGCTGCTGGGGCGCGTGAGAGGATACGTGAGAAGGTAGGCCATGCCAAGACAGAGGATACGCATTCGCCTGAAGGCCTACGACCATCGCATCCTCGACCAGTCCGCCGCCCTCATCTGTGAGGCGGCGGAAAGGACGGGGGCTGTGGTGGCTGGCCCTGTGCCCCTGCCCACCGAGATCAAGAAGTTCTGCGTTATCCGCTCGCCGCACATCGACAAGGATTCGCGGGAGCAGTTCGAGATTCGCACTCATAAGCGACTTATCGACATTGTGGAACCCACATCCAAGACGGTGGACGCCCTGATGCGTCTGCAGGTGCCTGCGGGTGTGGACATCGAGATCAAGTTGTAGTCATGATCGAAGGTCTTTTGGGCCGCAAGCTGGGTACGCTGCAAATATTCGACCGCGACGGTGTCGTGGTGCCGGTGACGGTCATCGAGGCTGGTCCCTGCATCGTCCTTCAGGTGAGGACCAAGGACCGCGATGGCTATGAGGCCGTCCAGTTGGGCTTCGGGGTGCGAAGGCGGGTCAACAAGCCCATGAAGGGGCACTTCAAGGGCCTGGGCTCCTTCCGCTACCTGCGGGAGTTCCGCGTGGCCGAGATCGGTCGATGGCAGGTGGGCCAGCGAGTGGGCGCGGAGATCTTCGAGCCCGGCGACCTGGTGGACGTGAGCGGCGTGTCCAAGGGCCATGGTTTCGCTGGCGTGATGAAGCGCCACGGCTTCCATGGCGGGCCCAAGACTCACGGCCAGTCGGACCGCGCTCGCGCCCCCGGCTCCATTGGCGCCAGTACCAGCCCCGGGCGGGTGATGAAGGGCATGAGGATGGCCGGCCACATGGGCGCCGCGAAGGTCACGGTGCGCAACCTAGAGGTGGTGGACTCCAATCCGGCCCGAGGCGTGATCCTGGTCAAGGGCTCCGTGCCCGGGACCAAGAATGGCCTTCTGCGCATTCACCTGGCCCGCAAGCAGGCCGTGAGGCGGAGGGTGGCTGAGAGGAAGGCTGAGGAGCCAGAGCCGGAAGAAGAGAGGGTGGAGCAACCGCAGGCTGACGAACCGCTGGCCGAGGAGCCGCGGGCTGAGGGGACAGAGGGCAAGAAGTCGTGAAGCTTCCTGTACACAACGCTGAAGGAGCCAAGCTGAAGCCCATCGCGGTGGACGATCAGGTGTTCGCCATCAGGCCCAACCGGGCGGTGGTGCATCAGGCCTTTGTGGCTCAGCAGGCCAATCAGCGGGCTGGCAGCGCCAGCACCAAGACACGGGGCGAGGTGCGGGGCAGCACCATCAAGGTTCGTATTCAGAAGGGCAGTGGTCGGGCGCGCGCGGGGCCCAATCGTGCGCCCACGCGTCGGGGCGGTGGTGTCGCCTTCGGGCCAAAGCCTCGCAGCTACCGCCAGGCATTGCCCAAGCGCATGAAGCGCCTGGCCATCCGCTCGG
>JALHUG010000242.1 GCA_022866185.1 Dehalococcoidia bacterium | reverse complement strand
TCCCACAGCCCACCGATGCCGCAGCCTTCAGGCTGAAGACCCTCGCACCCCAGGCTAAAGCCTGGGGCATCCCACAGCCCATCGATGCCGCAGCCTTCAGGCTGCGGTGCCCGCACACACCTCTCGACGGTGCGAATGCGTCGGCGAATCTGGCGAAGAGTAGCCATGACTACGCTAGTAGGGAACGCTTTCCTTGAACTCGATGATCGCTGCCTTCAACTTGTCCTCGGTCTCAGGGGTGATCTGCTTCTGCTCGACGATATTCTTGCCGATGTCAGGGTGATTGGCCTCCATGAAGCTCTGGAAGGCGCTGGCGAAGGGCTGTGCCTTGGCCACCGCTACGTCGTCCAAATAGCCGTTCACCGCTGCGTACAGGATCTCCACCTGTTGATCCAAGGACATGGGCGCGTACTGAAGCTGCTTGAGCACCTCGGTGAGGCGCTGGCCTCGCTCCAACTGGCGGCGGGTGGCCACGTCCAGCTCGGCCGTACCGAACTGAGCGAAGGCCTGCAGCTCGCGAAACTGGGCCAGATCCAGGCGCAGGCGCCCGGCTACCTGGCGCATGGCCCGCGTCTGGGCGCTACCACCCACTCGAGACACCGAGAGCCCCACGTTGACGGCCGGGCGGATTCCAGCGTTGAACAGGTCAGCCTCCAGATAGATCTGGCCGTCGGTGATGGAGATGACGTTGGTGGGGATATAGGCGGAGATGTCCCCCGCCTGGGTCTCGATGATGGGCAGGGCGGTGAGGGAGCCGCCGCCGTATTCAGGGGCCAGCTTGGCCGCTCGCTCCAGAAGGCGACTGTGCAGGTAGAAGACGTCGCCGGGGTAGGCCTCGCGGCCGGGCGGCCGCCGCAGGAGCAGGGACATCTGGCGATAAGACCAGGCATGCTTGCTGAGATCGTCATAGACCACCAGGGCATCCCGGCCTTGCTCCATGAACTCTTCGCCGATGGCGCAGGCGGCGTAGGGGGCCAGGTACTGAAGGGCGGCGGGGTCGGAGGCGTTGGCCGCCACGACGATGGTGTGCTCCATGGCGCCGTACTGCTCCAGAGTGGCCACCACCTGGGCTACCTTGGAGGTCTTCTGACCGATGGCCGCATAGATACAGACAAGGTCGCCGCCCTTCTGGTTGATGATCGTATCGATGCCGATGGCTGACTTGCCGATGGAGCGATCGCCAATGATCAGCTCACGCTGGCCACGACCGAGGGGGATTATGGAGTCGATGGCCTTGATCCCCGTCTGAACGGGGGTATCGACACTCTTGCGGTGTACCACGCCGGGAGCGATGCGCTCCACCGGTCTGGTCTTGTCACGAGAAATCGGCCCCTTGCCGTCCAGGGGGTTGCCCAGGGGGTCCATCACCCGCCCGATGAGGACATCGCCTACCGGCACCTCGACGATGCGGCCGGTAGCGCGCACCTCGTCCCCCTCCTTGATCTTGGTGTAGTCGCCCAGGATGATAGCGCCGACCATGTCCTCTTCCAGGTTCAGGGACAGGCCCATGATGTCACCGGGGAACTGCAGGATCTCG
>JALHUG010000028.1 GCA_022866185.1 Dehalococcoidia bacterium | reverse complement strand
AGTGCCCGCTGCCGGCCGCGTTCTGCACCAGCCGCAGTTGGCCGTTCTCGTTGGGGGTGGTCAACCCGTTCGTGGTGCTCTGCCTCACATAGACGGTGCCGGCACTTTGGTACATGCTGCCCGCGCACGCGCCGTTGGCCAGCGACAACAGCTCCGAGGACCCGGCCTTCTGCGTGATCAGAATCACGTCCACATTCTGGTTCACGGTCGTGACGATTCCCGCGGCGCCTTTGAACTTCAGCATGCCGCACTGGAAACTAGCACTGACATTGACGTTGGCCGTGAGGTTGATGTTCATCTCTTCCGTGAGAGAGGCGGGAGGCCAAGGAACCGAGGGGTTCCAGTTCCCGCCGTTGTTGAAGTCATTGTCCACGGTACCCGTCCAGAGAGTGACCGCGTTGGCTACGCCGCCAAGCGCTAACAAAAGGCTGCACACAATTGCGATTCGTTTCTCCATAGATAACCCTTCCTTTCAGAGTGTAACTCAGTAGTACAGATCCTAACGAGGGGAATAGACATGCAACTTACTTCTACTACCCCATGCACACGCTCCTTCCTTCGTAGGAGATCGCTCCGCTCATCCCGACACGCACACAGGGGCCGCGCCGGGGCTCCGTTTGGCTCCAAGCGATTAGGCCGGCTCCAGGCCCAACCGCTTACCCCATTATTGTACCCCACCTACGCCGAAGGTCAAGGTGCAAAAAGGGACAGGGCGCATTACTTTCGGACACAGCCGCCCTAGGGGAGGTAACACTTGCCCCGCATGGGCAGCCGTCACCGACGTACCTAATTTGCAAGGGGTTACATTCGCCCCGGCCCCGTCGCCCCCGCCGGCCCCTCCGGAGGGATGGGTATCAGGGGTGTGCAAGCAGGTCAGCCGTCCCCAGGCAGGTGGAATGGCGGGCCCGGCCGCCTTCAGCGCTGGAGCAACCCCAGGCGTTTCATCTTCTTATAGAGCGTGGTGCGGTTGATGCCCAGTTGCCGGGCGGCCGCCTGGCGGTTGCCGTCATTGGCGGTCAGGGCGGCCTGAATGAGCTTTTTCTCCGGCTCCTTCAAGGCCTCCTGAAGAGTCTTGCCGACGGTGGCCGCAATCAGGTCGGCTGTGGCCAGCTCATCGCCGGCCAGGGTGGGCGGGAGGTCTTCCACGCCGATCAGGGTCTGGCGGCACAGGACCACCGCCCGCTCGACGGCGTTCTCCAGCTCCCGGACGTTACCCGGCCAGGAGTAGCGCTGCATCCGCTCCATGGCCTCGCGGGTGATGCCCTCAATGGGCTTGTCGGTCCCCTGGAGGTACTTCAGCAGGAAGTAGTCGACCAGCAGCGGGATGTCGGCGATCCGCTCCCGTAGGGGCGGCAGCTCGATGGTCACCACGTGGATGCGGTAGTACAGGTCCTCGCGAAACCGCCCCGCCTCCACCTCGGCCGCCAGGTCGTGGTGGGTGGCCAGGACCACCCGCACGTCCACGTGCTGGGTGGTGTTGCTGCCGACCGGCTCGAACGAGCGCTCCTGGAGCACGCGGAGGAGCTTGACCTGGAGCT
>JALHUG010000241.1 GCA_022866185.1 Dehalococcoidia bacterium | reverse complement strand
GAGCGCCATCGTGGAAGCGGTCCGCTCCACCATCGAGGTCACGCCGCCAGAGCTGGTGGCCGACATCATGACCAGGGGCATCGTCCTGGCTGGCGGCGGCGCCCTTCTGCGTGGACTGGACCGGCGTCTGGCTAATGAGACGAAATTCCCTGTCTACGTCGCCGAGGACCCCCTTAGCTGTGTCGTGAGGGGCACCGCCGAGATGTTGGAGGAAGCAGCGCTGCTGGCTAAGATTCAGGCCCGCCTCGCCACTCGCCGAGCACCGCGCTAGTACATTCGCTTTGGCTAGGACATGCGGACGCTTGTTTGGCTGCTGGTTGTTGGCCTCTTCGCCCTCTTGTCTATCGTTCTCTCCCAGCTAGGCGCCCTCGACCCCTTCAAGAACGTCGCTCTCACTGTGACCTCTCCCCTGGAACGGGGCTTGCGCAGAGCTGCCTCGCCAGCCGCCGACTTCCTCGACAACACCGCCAAACGCCAGGACCTGGAGGGGGAGAATCGGCTGTTGCGCCAGCAGATCGAAGAGCTGACGGCCGAGATCGCCAGCCTGAAGGAATCCCAGTCCACAGCCGCTGACCTCGCGGGTCTGGCCGAGATCGAGAAGGGCCGACCGGATGACCGCTTTCTGGTGGCCCGGGTCATCGCCAGGGACCCCAGCAACCTCAAAGAGCGCCTGGCCATCGACCGCGGCAGCAATGACGGCGTCGCTGAGGGCATGGTGGTGATGAGCCAAGGGCAGAGCGTGGTGGGAGTGATATCGAAGGTTCTGGACGACTTCGCCTGGGTTACCCTGATCACCGACCCCAACAGCAACGTCAACGCCATGGTGCTGGAGTCGCGCGCACAGGGGGTGGTCAGCGGCAGCCTCCATAGCGGGCTGAGCATGGACCTCAGTCCCCAGGACGCGAAGGTCGAGCCAGGCAACACCGTGGCCACTTCGGGCCTGGGTGGCAACCTCCCCCAGGCCCTGCTCATCGGGCAGGTGGCAGCAGTGCGGGGGGAGCCACAGGATCTCTTCAAGGAAGCCGAGGTTGAGCCCGCGGCCAGCCTTTCTCGCCTGGAGAACGTGCTGGTCCTGACCAGCTTTGTAGCGACCCATCTGACAAGCCCATGAGGTATTTTCTGTTCGTGCCGCTGATCCTCTTCGTCGTCCTCGCTCAGGTGGCGACCGCTTCCTACTTCCCCCTGATGGGTGTGGCGGCCAATCCGCTGCTGGTGGTGCTGATGTGCTGGGCCATCGTGCGCGGCCCCAAAGAGACGATGGTGCTCATCCCTCTGGCTGGCATCTTCAAGGACCTGATCAGCAGCGACCCCGTGGGCACCTCCGTCCTCGCCCTCCTGCCCATCGTGCCCCTGGCCGCCATGCGTGAGCGCTGGCCGACGGAGAGCGACTTCCTGCCTACGTTGGCGGTAGTGGCTATGGCATCGCTCTGTTATCACCTGCTATACATGATGGTACTGACGGCCGTGGGCGATGGTCCGCCCTGGCTGCAGAGCCCGACTCGGGTTCTCCTGCCAGCGGCCTTGTTCAACGCCCTCCTGACACCTATCTTCTATCTGCCCGTCCGCTGGGCCACCTCGCTGTCAGAGATGGTAAGGCCAAGGATGCGCGTGCTGGGCTAGGGGAGAGGGAGATGGATTTCTTCGGTGGCAACCGGCGCTGGCGCTCCCAAAAGCCTAAACGCAGGGAGGACGCCTACGCCCCTGGGCGCAAGTTCCTCCTTCTCCACATTCTCATCGTCTTCCTGTTCGGCATTCTGACGCTGCAGCTTGTGCGAATGCAGGTCTTCCAGGGCGATGATTACCGAGCCCGGGCTGAGAACAACCGCCTGCGGGAGCTGCAGGTCCTACCCATGCGCGGCCTCATCTACGACCGGAACGACAAGCCGCTGGTGGAAAACGTGGCCAAATACTCAGCGGTCATCGTGCCGGCCGACCTGCCGGCGAAGGAGGAGGCGGCGGTTTTCGACCGCCTGGGGAGTCTGCTGGGCATGCCCGCCCAGGAGATAGCTCAACGGGTGAGGGAGAAACGGCAGGATGGCAACCCCTACGATCCGATAGTCATCAAGGACGAGCTGGACCGGGACACGGCCCTTATCCTCAAGGAGCTGACCTCCTACCTGCCTGGGGTCGACCTTCAGGTGGATGCCCGACGCAACTACCTCAGTGGCGAGCTGACGGCCCACATCCTGGGCTACGTGGGCGGCATCTCGGCCGAAGAGTACGCAGCCAAAAGAGACCAAGGTTACATCCTTAACGACCAGCTAGGCAAGACGGGGATAGAGATCGTCTACGAGGACATTCTGCGGGGAAAGGCAGGGAAGAAACTGGCGGAGGTGGACGCCAGCGGTCGCCAGCAAGAAGTTTTGGACTCGCGGGCCAGCCAACCCGGCCAGAGCGTAGTGCTGACCCTAGACCTGAAACTGCAGCGAAAGACCGCCGATATCTTGCGCGAGTTCATGGGGACCTCCGACAACGCGGCGGCGGTGGTGATGGACGTCCATACGGGCGAGATCCTGTCGATGGTGTCGCTGCCCACCTACGACAACAACCTCTTCTCGAAAACGCTCGGCCAGGAGGAACTGGACGCCCTCCTGAGCGATCCAGCCAAGCCCCTGATCAACCACGCCGTCGCCGAGATGTATCAGCCAGGCAGCACCTTCAAGACCATCACTGGCCTGGCCGCCCTCCAGGAGGGAGTGGCCACGCCCAGCACCACCATCGTTAGCCGCGGCTACATCACCGTGGCAAACGAGTACGACCCCAGCATCCTCTACGTCTTCCGCGACTGGGCTGCTCTGGGCCCCCTGGACTTCTACGGCGGCATCGCCATGTCCTCCGACGTCTACTTCTACTACATGGCCGGCGGCAAGCAGGACGAGGGCTTCCAGGGCTTGGGCGAGGAGAGGCTGGCCCGCTACGCCCGTGCCTTCGGCTTGGGCGAACCGACTGGGGTGGACGTGGTGGGAGAGGAGTCACCGGGGCTGGTGCCCGATGCCAAGTGGAAGGAGCAGACTTTCGGCGAGATGTGGTACGTGGGCGACACCTACAACTTCGGCATCGGTCAGGGCTACCTGGCGGTGACGCCCCTTCAACTGCTGGATGCCATCGCCGCCATCGCCAACGATGGCGAGCTGCTGCAGCCGCGGCTGGTGAAGGAAATCCTCGACTCTCACGGCAATGTGGTGACCACCTTCGCCAAGGAGGTGCGAAGATGGCTACCGGTGAATCAAGAATACCTGGCGGTGATGCGGGAGGCCATGCGTCAGTCGGTGAACACAGGCACAGGAGTCGCCAGAAGCGCTCAGGTGCCCGGATTGACGGTGGCTGGCAAGACGGGCTCAGCCGAGTTCGGCCCGGCCCGGGCAGACGGCAGCCATGAGACGCATGCCTGGTTCGTGGGCTTCGCCCCCTACGAGAATCCAGAGATAGCGGTGGTGGTGTTCATACAGCGGGGAAGCGGCTTCACCAATGCTGCCCCTGCCGCCGCTCGCATCTTCGACTACTACTTCCATCAGCGCTATGTAGCCGCACAGGAGGCGCCCTAGATGATCCAGTGGCGCGCTGTTCGCCACCTCGATCCGTGGATCGTGCTCCTTGGCATCGCCCTGGCTGGATTTGGCGCCCTCCTCATCTACAGCGCCTCTCGTACCAGCTACCCCGAGGGCATTCAGGGGCTATCCCACCCGACAGTGCGTCACCTCACTTTCGCCGCCATGGGCCTGCTGGTCATGAGCGTGGTGGCCTGGCTGGACTATCGCTCCTTGGGCCAGGTCACACCCACCATCTACGCTGTGGCCCTTGTCCTGCTGGTGGGCGTCCTGGTGGTGGGGACTACCATCTACGGAGCCAGGCGATGGCTGGACTTCGCGGGGCTATCGATCCAGGCCTCGGAGGTGGCCAAGCTGCTGGTGATCATCGTTCTGGCCAAGTACCTGGCCGACCGCCAGATGGAGATACGACAACTGCGCACGTTTCTGGGCTCGCTGGTCATCGTGGCCGTGCCCACAGCACTGGTCTTCGTTGAGCCCGACCTGGGTACGGCCATGATCTTCGGGGCCGCCTGGCTGGGCATGGTGGTGGTGGCCGGCGTTCGCCCGCAGCACATCATGGCCTTCCTAGCCACCCTGGGGCTCTCCACCCCCTTCGTGGTGGTGGGCCTCATGGGCGACTACCAGCGGGAGCGCATCGCCACCTTCCTGAATCCCGCGCTCGACCCCCTGGGCGCCGGCTTCAGCATCATCCAAGCGGAGATCAGCGTGGGCTCGGGCGGCATCTTCGGCAAGGGGCTCACCGCGGGGACGCAGACCCAGTTGGACTACCTGCAGACGCCCACCCGCGACTACATCTTCAGCGTGCTGGGCGAGGAGCTAGGGCTGCTGGGAGCGCTGCTGCTGTTCGCCCTGTTTGCCCTTCTGCTGTTCCGCGGGCTGAGGGCGGCAACCCTGGCCCGCGACCCCTTCGGCCGCCTCATCGCCACCGGCATTGTGATCATGATCCTCTTCCAGGTGTTCATCAATGTGGGGGTGAACATCCGCCTGCTGCCGGTGACCGGCATCCCCCTGCCCTTCATCAGCGAGGGAGGAAGCTCCATCCTGATGCTATTCGTGGCCCTTGGCCTGTTAGAGAGCATCCTCTTACGCCACAAGCAGATCGAGTTCTGAGCGAACGCTGGGGAACGAGAAGCTCCACGATTCAAGCTTGGGGCAGGGGGGGTAATTGGTTCATGATTGGTGAGTTCTGAACTCCCACGTTCGCACACAACCCCAGCCTCAAGGCTGGGGCATGGGGAGGCGAATCCGATGCCCCCGCCTTCAGGCGGGGGTCGAGAACTAAACCACCAACGGCGAACCAGAGGCGGCGGAGGAATTTGCCTTTGCCGGGGAACGAAGTCGTGATATCGTACAGCGAAGAGGCATGGCAATGAACCCTTCTCTCTGCGCGACAGCATCAACGGAGATGTGGCGATGAAGGTCTTGTTCGTCTACATCGACCTTGGAGCGCAGAAGAACCGCAAGGGTGAGCTTGTCTGCACGCCGGGCGGCTGGTTCCAGGAAGGGATCGCCTCGATGGCAGCCTGCTTGCGCCAGGCGGGCCATGAGGTGAGCCTGTACCACCTGGTGCACCCGGTGGAGCGCGATGAGTTCATGAAGGCCATCTGGCAGGTGATGCCGGACGTCGCTGGCTTCAGCATCGGCAGCGCCATCTTCCCAATGAGCACCCGCTACGCCCGCTGGACGAAGGAGGCGGGCGTCCGCCTGACCATCGCCGGCGGGGTGCACGCGATGATGATGCCCGAGCAGACGCTGGCCGGCGGGTTCGACATCGCCTGCCTGGGCGAAGGCGAGCGCCCGATGGTGGAGCTGTGCGACCGGCTGCAGCGCGGCGAGGACATCATCACCATCCCAAGCCTGCACTTCAAGACCGACAACGGCGTCGTCGCCAACCCCACCTGCCCCCTGATAGAAAACCTAGACGAGCTTCCGTACCCGTACTTCGAGATGTTCGACTTCCGTCGCCTGGTGTCCTCCGAGACGTACACCGGCCTGGCGAGGATCAGCCGCGGCTGCCCCTACAACTGCGCCTACTGCTGCAATCGCCAGATCCGAGCGCTCTACCCCAACCCGCGGTCGTTTGTGCGAACGCGCACCCCAGCGGGCGCCATCGGCTACCTGAAAGCACTGCGAAGCGCCTATCCCCAGATGCGTTACGTCAACTTCATGGACGACATCCTTCATCCTGACGTGGCGTGGCTGGAGGAGTTCGTGCCCATGTACAAGCGGGAGATAGGCCTGCCCTTCGTCGCCCAACACCGGCCGGGGCTGCTGACCGAGCACGCCACATCGCTGCTCCGCGATGCCGGCTGCTACGAGCTGCACTTCGGGCTGGAGTCCGGCAACAAGGACATGCGG
>JALHUG010000240.1 GCA_022866185.1 Dehalococcoidia bacterium | reverse complement strand
TTGATTCTTGACCCCCGCCTGAAGGCGGGGGCATCAGATTGGCCTCCCCACGCCCCCCCGACCTGTCGGGGGGGTTGTGTGTGAATCTGGAAGCCGAGAACCCACCAATCATGAACCAGTTACGACGGCCCTTAGCCGCATGCTGTTGACGGCTCTGCCATCACTGATATAGCATGGCGCTACCCTAGGAAAGGCAGAACACGCTACCGCTATGATCACAATTCGCCCTGAGACCGCTGAAGACTACGCCGCCATCCGCGAGGTTACCCTGCTCGCCTTCGGCCAGGAAAAGGAAGCACGACTGGTCGAAGACCTCCGGCACCTGTCCGACTTCATTCCGGAGCTATCTCTGGTGGCCGTTCGGGCTGAACACGTGATCGGGCACATTCTGTTCAGTCCCATGGTCATCGAGACGGAGAAGGGTGAGGTTCCGGCACTGAGCCTCGCGCCGATGTCTGTACGACCGGAATGCCAGAACGAGGGCGTCGGGTCTCAGCTTGTGCGCGAGGGGTTGAAGCGATGCCGAAGTCTGGGGCACGAGGTCGTGGTAGTTGTCGGCCACCCAGACTACTACCCTCGCTTTGGCTTCTCTTCCGCCAGAGCGAAAAGGCTGGAGGCACCGTTCGAGGTTCCAGACGAGGCGTTCCTAGTGCTCGAGCTCACCCCCGGAGCGTTGGCCGGGATTGCCGGAGTGATCAAGTATCCACCGCCATACAACATCTAATAGGACGCCACGGCCCGCCGCTTCGGGTCCCGCACCTGCCACCTCCTACCCCCCCACCATCACCTTATCGATTAGCCGCGTGCCGCCCGCGATGCCCTGGCCGGTAGGCGAAAATACGCTAGAATGGAGACCCATGGGAACGCAGGCCAGTCCGGACGAATCGGTGGAAGTCGTCCCGCTTGGCGGTTCGTTGCAGCCGCTCAAGGATCACTTCAACAGCAACAAGGGCAAGCGTCGGTTTCTTGCTTTGCTGTCGCCCACCTGACCAGCCTGCCTGCAAGGTGCCCGGGCGGTACGAACAGCGATCATCGACGACTTCCCGCGGGCCGACATCAGCGTGAGCATCGTCTGGATCGACATCCTCCCGGATGACGCAGCGGACGCGGCCGGACGAGCGGCTCGCATCATCGACGACCCGCGTGTCCGTCACTTCCACGATCCGAAGAAGCGAGCAGGAAAGGCTATAGCGAAAGGCTTGGGCCTAGAGGGCCCGGTAGCCTGGGACATCTACCTCTTCTATGCCAGCGGGAGCGGGTGGAATGACGGCCCGCCGGCGCCAATCGATTGGATGCATCAGTTGCCCGGCAACTGGGCTGACCCCGCGCGCTTTCATACCGGCGATGACCTGGTCCAGGAACTCCACAAGGCCATGAAAAGGCTGACCAGCGCCCAGGCGTAGCTAGCGGAATACTCAGCGCCTCTAGCCCCCCAGCAGCACGTTATCGATCAGCCGCGTGGCGCCGATGCGGACCGCCAGCGACACCAGCGCCGGCCCCTCGATGGTCTCCAGCTCGGCCAGCGTCTCGGCGTTGGCCACGCTGACGTACTCGACCCGGGCCAGCGGCTCGGAGGCGAGCACGGCCCGCATCTCCCCGCGGATGACCTCCGCCCGCCGCTCGCCGCCATCGAACAGCTCGCGCGCGCGGCCGAGGGAGCGCCAGAGGACGGTGGCCGCCCGCCGCTCCTCGGGCGATAGGTAGACGTTGCGACTGCTCATGGCCAGACCGTCGGGCTCACGCACGGTGGGCAGTCCCACGATCTCCACCCCCATGTTCAGGTCGGCCACCATCTTGCGGATGACGGCCAGTTGCTGGCCGTCCTTCTGGCCGAAGTAGGCCCGCTGCGCCTGCACGATCTCGAACAGCTTGGCCACCACCGTGGTCACCCCCCGGAAGTGGCCGGGCCGAGCAGCCCCCTCCAGG
>JALHUG010000239.1 GCA_022866185.1 Dehalococcoidia bacterium | reverse complement strand
TACCCTTCTCGAGGGCCACACCGCTGCGGTTCGGGCGGTGGCCTGGTCGCCCGATGGGGCCCGCCTGCTCTCTGGCAGTGGGGATGGCACCGTGCGGCTATGGGACCCGGCTGCCGCCGAACCCGTCACCGTCTTGGAGGGACACACGGAGCGAGTTGCTGCGCTGTCCTGGTCGCCGGACGGAGGCCTGCTGGCATCAGGGAGTGCCGACTTCAGTGTGCGGCTGTGGGACGGCGCTACCGGGAAGCCCCTCACCGTCCCAATAAGCCATGGCGGCGCGGTCCGGGCGCTGGCCTGGTCGGCAGACGGGGCTCTGTTGGCGTCAGCAGTGGGCCTTGGCATGACCGTCCGGCTGTGGGACGCGGCCACGGGAAAGCCCACGGCCGACCTGGAGGTTCATCAGTTCCGGGAGTGGATGCCGGACCTGGGAGTCACTACTCTGGCCTGGTCGCCGACTGGCGCCCTGTTGGCTTCGGGCAGCAAGGACGGCACCGTGCGGGTGTCGAACGCGGCCGCTAGGAGGCCGACCGCCATCCTGCAGGGGCACACGCCGTCCTTTGTGTTCGGTGGGGGCGTCCATGCCGTGGCCTGGTCGCCTGAGGGGGTCCTCCTGGCCTCGGGGGGCGAAGACAGGACCGTGCGGCTCTGGGATTTGGCCAGAGGGAAGCCAGGTGCTGTCCTGGAGGGCCACACCCGCTCGGTCCGGGCCCTGGCCTGGTCGCCGGATGGCACCCTCCTGGCCTCAGGCGGTGGGGATGGTACTGTGCGGCTGTGGGACCCGGCCAGGGGGAAGGCCACGGCCATCCTAGACGGCCACGCCGGCCCGATTGATGCCCTGGTCTGGTCGCCGGACGGAGCTCTCCTCGCCTCGGGCAGCCGGCATAAGACCGTACGGCTGTGGGATCCGGCGGGCCGCGAGAGCAGCCTGGTCGTGCACTGCCTGTCGGCCGTTGAGGCCCTTCAGTTCAGCGTCGACGGACGTATCCTGCGCGCGGCGGACGACGGCGCTGCCACTGGCAACCGACCCATCCCGTATCTCTTCGAGCTGTGCAACGTCGAGATCGGCCCGCCGGTGGTCCCACCCGGCTGGCGAGGCGGCAGAGAGAGGCCGACGCCCTGGTGGGCGTTCTGGAAGCGTAAATGACGGGCGCCAGGCGGGCCAGTCGGAAGAGAGTATGAGATGGCACGAGCGAGCAGAACATTCCAGATGTTCGTGAGCTCACGTCAATTCAGGCCAGCCGGAATTCACGTCGCCTTCGCACTTGCCGCTCTCGCCGTGATGATGCTCACCTGTACCCCGGAGGCTGGCGAGGCAACCGAGCCTCTCGCGGACTTTGCCCAGCCTGGCCGCGTTTCCTTCGGCAAAGATGAGGAGCCCGCGCGGGCAACTGCGGACGAGGTGCTCCCCGCACCTCTCCCGGGTTCCCAGACGGGTGAGCGTCAGAGCGACCAAGTCCTCCGCTGTGTCGCCTTCGGCCCCTACGTCGGCGACCTTGACCCCGACTTCGGGCCTCATCCCACCCACGACCAGATCGACGCGCTCCTAGACGCACTGATTGGCCAGACCCCCTTCCGATGCATCATGACCTACGGAGTCCTCAACGGTCTCGACTACACATTTCAGGCCGCCCAAGAACGAGGCATCAAAGTGATTGCCATTGTCTGGCTCAGCACAGATGGTCCGACAAACGATGCCTCCATCACTGCTGGGATCCAGGCCGCCCAGGCATACCCTGATACCATCGTCCGACTGAGCTGCGGCTCCGAGTTCCGGACCCGCTACGGCGTCGACTTCGATTACATCATCAGAGACTGCATAGACCGTCTGCGAAGCGCGGGGGTGACCCAACCGATAACCAGCATAGACACCTGGTGGGAATGGTGCGCTCACCAGTCGTCTTGCGGGGTGTGGGACCTCTCTGCCGATGTGGATTGGATCGGCATCAACGTCTTCCCCTGGTGGGAGAACAAGTACTCCGGCCTTTTCCCCTGCACGGCTGCTGCCGACGCGGCAGAGTTCCACATTGCCCGCCTTATGGACGTGTCGGCCAGATATCCTGACAAAGACGTAGTCTTGACCGAGTTTGGCTGGCCGGCCGGGCCGTACGGGTATAGCGAAACAAACCAGCACACGGGGCAGCAGTGTGGAGTAGCGAGCGAGGACAATCAACACCTCGTCGTGGAGGAGACCCTGGCAAAGCTGGATGAGATGGGACGAGGTGGGGTGTTGTTCGAGGCATTCCGCGAGGGTGATTGGAAGATACGTAACGAGGGTCCTGTGGGGGTATTCTGGGGTATCTGCGAAGGGGCCTCACCTTACACCTGCAGGTCTGCGCTGGCTCGGCCTGTGGGTGGCGAGGCCACGCTGCCTGATGTAGCCAGTACTCCTCTGGAAGCACCGGATGATTTCGTCGCTGACCTGGGCGTGCTGGCCGCAGTACTCGCGGCTCTCATCGTGGGCGTCACCACGTTAGCCGGGGCGGCATGGTACGCCAGGAGGCGCCGGCAGAGGGGCTGACCTATTCATGGCCGATATCGGGACCGCGGATTCGGTGCTGCTGCCGCAGCCCGACTAGGCCCAGACAAAAGCTGTACTGCATATGAAGGAGGCCGCCATGGCAAACGCAGAGCGCTCGCCGAAGGTCGTTGTCACCGGGGATGTGACGATGGACTGGAACCTCGCCCGCATCCGCCGTCTGAAGGAACCGCTGCCAGCGTGGAATGCAGACGATCGTACTCGGGCCTCCTGGCAGCCTGGAGGCGCGGCGATGCTGGCAGTCCTGATCGAGGCTGTTGCCAACACCATGCGCCGCGATGGGAAGGTGGACTGGGCCGTCCTCAAGATGGGCAGCCCAACAGAACCCGTCCATCCCCTCGACGATCGCTTCCATCACTCATATGCCTTGTGGTCCCAGTTCAGCCAGGGCAAAGGATCTGGAGCGCGCGGCCAAGAATCAAGCTGGCGCGTGGACGAGTTCCTGGGCCTGGACCCGAGCCCAGTGGATGGACCTGCTGACTGGCAGCGGGTGGTCGGCGATACTCCGGAGGCTGACCTGGTCGTAATCGATGATGCCGCCCTCGGGTTTCGGGCTCAGCCTGGGCTGTGGCCCCAAGCGGTTTCTGGGGACGAATGTCGTGCGCCGATCTTGTTGAAGATGGCGCGGCCCGTGGCCCAAGGGGCTCTTTGGCAACGCCTGCGGGACAATTGCGCCGACCGCCTCATCGTGGTCATGACAGTGAACGACCTGCGGCGTACGGAGGTGCAGATCAGCCGGGAATTGTCGTGGGAGCGCACCGCCCAGGACCTGTTCTGGGAACTCACCCACAACCCTCGTGTCAACGCCCTTTCGCGATGCGCCCACGTAGTCATCTCCCTTGACACTGCCGCAGCCTTTCTCCTCTCGCGGGCAAAGGCCGAGAGCGAACGGGGCTCTGCCAACGAGAGCGAAATGAAGTGCACTCTCTTCTTCGACCCCAAGATCGTTGAGGGCATGTGGGACCAAGAACGCCCCGGGCGCATGATCGGCTACACTTCCTGCCTGACCGCCGCGATTGCCCGCCAGATGATGCTTGACCCTGCGATGCCGGACCTTCGGCGCGGCATCCAGTCCGGGCTGACCGCGATGCGCCTGCTGCATGAGAAGGGCTACGAAGAGCAGACCACTTCGACGGGCCAGCGTAACCTCATCTTTCCCGCCGGGCTGATTGCCGATTCGCTGGCCAGCGCCGAACCCCAGTTCGCGGTCGCCGAAGTACAGGATCCTGCCCGATTCCTGGCCAGACCCGCTTCCCAGGCAACAACGGAGCCGGAGGCGGGTCTCTGGAGCATCCTCACAGATCGGTACACCGATACCCTGGACAAGGTGGCACAGGAGATCGTCCTGAAGGGGGTAGAGGCCGCCCTGGAGGGCGTGCCGCTTGGGCAGTTTGCCAAGCTTGTCACTGCGGACCGACGAGAGATCGAGAGTTTTCGCAGCATCCGCAGCCTCATCGCGGAGTACTGCAGGCAGGCGCAGGACCGCCCCCTTTCCATTGCCGTGTTCGGACCGCCTGGATCCGGCAAGTCGTTCGGCGTGAAGCAAGTCGCCAATTCGGTCTGCCCAGACGACATCACGCCCTTGGAGTTCAACCTATCCCAGATCGGCGGCCACGAAGGCCTGCTCGATGCCCTGCACCAGGTGAGGGACATCGGGCTGGCCGGAAAGATACCGCTCGTCTTCTGGGACGAGTTCGATACAGCCCTCGATGGTCAACCCCTGGGCTGGCTGCGGTACTTCCTCGCCCCCATGCAGGACGGCAAGTTTCAGCACGGACAGATCACTCACCCCATCGGGCGTTGCATCTTCGTGTTCGCGGGGGGGACTTGCGCGCGAATGGAGGACTTCCCCACCGTCCTAGGTCATCCCGACGAGTTCGTGAAGATGAAAGGGCCCGATTTCATCAGCCGCTTGAAAGGATATGTCAACATCCTGGGCCCCAACCCGCAAGTCAGCGCGGAAAACAAAGCTGACCCGTACCACGTCATACGCCGCGCCATCATGCTCCGTCTTGTTCTCCAGCGCACTGCTCCTCAGATCTTTCAGAGACAGAATGGCGGCGAGGTACCGAGCATCGATCCGGGCGTCCTGCGCGCCTTGCTGCACACCCGAGTGTACAAGCATGGGGTGCGCTCCATGGAAGCCATCGTTGGCATGAGCCTTCTCGCCGGTAGGACCAGCTTCGAACGTTCTTCCCTGCCTGCAGAAGCCCAGCTCGATCTTCATGTCGACGGCCGAGAGTTCCTATCGCTGGCCCAACAGACCGAACTCGAAGGGGACCTGCTGGAGAAGATGGCTGAGTCAGCACACGATATCTACTGCGAAGGCAGAAGACGGGACGGATGGAAGCTTGGCCCACGGAACGACGCGGAGAAGACCCATCCGCTGCTGGTGCCCTACGCCGACCTTCTCGAGACATACAAGGAAGCGAACCGGGTGAATGTGCGCAACATCCCCAAGAAGCTGGCGGCAGCCGGGTATGTGATGATCCCTTCGCGCAGCAGCGAACCACCCCTGGAGTTCCCTCCAGATGACCTCGAGAAGATGGCGCGCCTTGAACATGAGTTGTGGATGGAGGACAGGCTGGCCGCGGGGTTTACGCCGGGGATGCCTACAGATGACGACCCGAGACGCAACCCGTATCTAGTGGAGTGGGAAGAGGTGCCGGATGAGATCAAGGACACCGACCGGGACCTGATCAGGGGGATTCCACAGATAGCGGCAAGGGCCGGCTACGCGGTTGTGAAGCTGCACGGAGGAACCCAGAGGCCATGAGCGATAGTAGGGAAGCTGAGTCTAGGAAGTCAGACCTGGCCGACCGCCGAGCGACCCTGGAGGCCTTCGCCCGAGCGTTGCGTCGTGAGACGCACAACCTGCAGCAGCGGCCCGACCTGCTCTGGACGCAGATGTACAACCGGCTGCAATGGGAGGACGAGCCGGTGCCCGACGTGCTGGCGCCGGAGCTGGCGCGGAGGAGCGCCCCCGGTGCCGCCCCGTGGCTTCGGACCAGGACCCGCCTGCGGGAGTCGGAGGCGCTCATCCGAACCCTGGCAGGCCACGCTGGCGCTGTCTTGCGCTGCGCGATTAGCCCAGACGGCACCTACATCGTTTCCGCAAGCTCTGACCAAACCTTGAGGATTTGGGATTCAAATAATGGCGTGGAACGTGCAATTCTGAGAGGCCACCGCGGCTGGGTCCTCGGCTGTGACGTAAGCCCCGATGGATCGTTTGTGGTTTCCGCCAGCACGGATCGCACTCTGAAGATCTGGGATGCGGATAGCGGGCTGGAGCGGGCGACCCTGACAGGGCACACAGCTGCGGTGTCAGACTGTGCAATAGACCCACGAGGAGTATTCATCGTTTCATCCAGTTGGGACAAAACCGTCAGGATCTGGGACGTCGCGACCGGCGAAGCCCGGTCGATCCTCGAAGGCCACAGAGGCGTGATCAATGCCTGTGCGATCAGTCCTGACGGCTGCTTCGTCGTTTCGGCGAGCGGACACGCTCTGATAATCTGGGATGCCGCCAGCGGCGAGATTCGTGCGATCTTGACGGATCCGGCGCAGTATTTGGTGTCCGATTGCGCGATCAGCCCTGACGGCTCGCTTGTCGTTGCTGCGAGCGGCGATTTGGAGCCCGGAATGTCATGGCGTTGGGGCCCCGCGCGTCCTCCAAACGGAAGGGCAACTGTCTGGACGCCGGGTGGCGCAGCGCCGCGACAAAGCCTTGCAGTGTGGGATGTTGCCACTTCGAGTGAGCGGGCCGCCCTTAAGGGCCATCTCAGCGAAGTCGAAGGGTGCTCGGTCAGCCCCGATGGCACCATCATCGTGTCGGCCAGCTGGGACAACACCTTGAAGGTCTGGGACGCCGCCACTGGCGACGAGAGAACCACTCTGAGAGGTCACAGTTTCTGGGTTGCGGACTGCGCGATCAGCCCCGACGGCTCCTTCATCGTCTCGGGGTGTCGGGATGGGACGCTCAAGATCTGGGACGCGGCGGTTGCTGCGGCTGGCGACAAAGGAGCCGGTGCAGAGGGACACAACGCTCCCGTCACATCGTGTGCAGTGAGCACGGACGGATGCCGGGTCGTCACGGCCAGCGAGGACACGACCTTGAAGATCTGGGACGTGGCGAGCGGCGAAGTGCGGGCAACCCTCATAGGTCACGCTCTTGGGATTAGCGACTGCGACATCAGCCCCGACGGCTCCTTCATAGCGTCGACTAGTCTCGACGAGACCCTGAAGATCTGGGATATGGCGACGGGCAGCGAGCGGCGCACCCTCAAGACGGGCTACGGATGGGGGAGGTGTGCGATCAGTCCCGATGGTTCCTTCGTCGTTGCGGAAGGCAAATCGGAGGTCAGCGGACGCAGAGTCCTCAAGATCTGGGATGTTGATAACGGCACAGAGAAGTGTACCCTCGAAGGCTCCCGCGTCGCTGGCGAAGGTTTCCCGTCTGCGCACGCCATAAGCCCTGACGGCTCCTTCGTCGTGTTCGCAAGTCACGATCTGGTCAGAGTGTGGGATCTAGAAGCGGTCCGGGTGCGGGCCACACTGGTGGGCCACACTGGCGCGGTCCGGGCCTGCGCCATGAGCCCTGACGGCTCCTTCACTGTCTCGGCGAGCGAGGATGGGACGCTCAGAATCTGGGACGTCCGAACGGGGCGAGTGCGGGCCACACTGGTGGGCCACACTGGCGCGGTCCGGGCCTGCGTCAACAGCCCCGACGGTTCCTTCATCGTCTCGGCGAGCGAGGACGGGACGCTCAAGGTCTGGGATGCGGAGACGGGGGAGGAGCAGGCCACCCTCCCACTCTTGGACGCCGCATATTGCGTAGCGTTGCACCCTGGACGGGCCCTCGCCATCTGTGGCGACCGAGGCGGAAACGTCTACTTCATCGACCTCGTGGGCATCGAGTACGGCCCCATCATCGTGACCGCAGCGGACTTTGGCCAGGGGCCTACCATGCGCTGCCCGGCCTGCCTGCAGTACCTGCCGCTGGAGGAGGGCTGGCTCGGTCAGGAGATCGACTGCCCGCGACCGGGCTGCGACGGCCGCCTGCGGGTCAACCCGTTCGTCGCCGGACGGAAGTCCTGGACACGCGGATGACGACAGCCGGGCGATTCGCTAGGAAAGGAGGTGTGAGGTGGCACAGCTAGGCAGGACATTCCGGATCTTCGTGAGCTCCACCTTCAGCGACCTCAAGGAGGAACGCAACGCGCTGCAGGAGCGGGTGTTCCCCAGGCTGCGCGAGCTGTGCATGCAGCACGGCGCCCGCTTCCAGGCCATCGACCTGCGCTGGGGCGTGAGCGAGGAGGCGGCCCTCGACCAGCAGACCATGAACATCTGCCTGGGCGAGATCGAGCGGTGTCGGAGGATCACGCCGCGCCCCAACTTCATCGTGCTCCTCGGTGACCGCTACGGCTGGCGTCCATTGCCGCCGCAGATCGCCGCCGATGAGTTCGAAGAGATCTGCCGGCGCATTCCCGCCGAAGAGCAGCAGCGGCTGAGGGAATGGTATCTGAGGGACAACAACGCGGTCCCGCCCGAGTACTGCTTGAGGCCGCGCGAGGGAGAATACGAGGACTTCGACAGATGGGACGCAGTCGAGCGCGACCTCCGTTCCATCCTGCTCAAGGCTGTGGAGGGAATGCCGCTCGAGGCCCACGACCGGATGAAGTACGAGGCGTCGGCCACCGAGCAGGAGATCGCTCAGGGGGCGCTGCGGGTTGCGGACGCCCCCGAGCATGTCTTCTGCTTCTTCCGGACGATCAAAGACCTGCCGCAGGATTCGAGCGCGAAGGACTTCGTCGACCTGGACGCCAGCGGAAATCCGGACACCGAGGCCGCCGCACGTCGGGACGAACTGAAGAGCAGGCTGCGCAATCTGCTCCCCGGCAACATCCACGAGTACGAGGCCACATGGACAGGCAGCGGTATCACTACCGACCACGTCGACAAGCTGTGCGATGACGTGTTCAAGTCCCTGTCCCGGATCATCGAGGCGGAGATTCAGCGGCTGGAAAAAGTGGAGGCCCTGGACGAAGAAGTGAACGACCATGAGGCCTTTGGCGAGGACCGCGCCAGGTTCTTCACCGGCCGCACGGGCATCCTGAAAACCATCGGCGACTACGTAGGGGGAGGCGACCGTCACCCGCTCACGGTGTGGGGCGCCTCCGGGTCGGGCAAATCGGCCGTGATGGCCCGGGCAGTCCAGCAGACCCGGCGTGACCATCCCGACGCCGAGGTCGTCATTCGGTTCATCGGGGCGACGCCTGGGTCGGCGGACATCCGGTCGCTGCTGGAGAACCTGTGCCGCCAGATCTCCCGCCGCTACGGTGCGGACGAATCGACCGTGCCCGCCGGCTACCGGGAGCTGGCGGAGGAGTTCCCCAAGCGGCTGGCCCTGGCCACAGCCCAGCGACCACTGATCTTGTTTCTGGATGCGCTGGACCAGCTTTCCGACGCCAACAACGCCCGCAGCCTCGTCTGGCTCCCCGCCGAACTGCCCGGGCACGTGCGCCTAGTTGTCTCGACGCTGCCTGGCGAGTGCCTGTCCGCCCTCGAGCGTCGGCTACCGGCAACAAGCCTGGTGGAGCTGCGGCCCATGCCGCCGGATGAAGGTCGCCAGCTGCTGGAGCTGTGGCTGGAGGACGCGGGCAGGGCTCTTCAGGACCATCAGCGAGACGAGGTGCTGGGCAAGTTCAGCGGCAACGGTCTGCCCCTCTACCTGAAGCTGGCCTTCGAGGAGGCCCGCCGCTGGACGTCCTACTCCACAGATAGAGCGCTGAGCCCTGACATCCCGGGTGTCATCCGCGACCTCTTTGGGCGGCTCTCGCTGGATGCGAATCACGGCGAGGTGCTGGTCTCGCGCAGCCTCGGCTACCTGGTTGCGGCTAAGAACGGCCTATCCGAGGACGAGCTGCTGGACGTGATGTCCAGTGATGCAGACATCCTGTCCGACTTCAAAAGTCGCTCGCCAAGATCGCCGGATGTCCAACGGCTGCCGGTCGTCGTATGGTCGCGCCTGTACTTCGACCTGGAGCCCTACCTGACGGAGCGCAGCGCCGACGGTGCTTCCTTGATGACCTTCTACCACCGCCAGCTGGGTGGGGTGGTGGCGGAGGACTACCTGGCCAGCGATGAAAAGGGGAAGCGGCATCGCGCTTTGGCGGAGTACTTCGACACCCAGGAGCTGGAGATCAAGCGTGACGAGAAGACGACCCCCAACCTCCGCAAGATGTCCGAACTGCCGTACCAGCAGACGCTGGCCGAGATGTGGGACGAGCTCCACGCCACCCTCACTGACTTTCGGTTCCTTGAACGGAAGGCGGCGGAGGTCGGGGTCGTGGAGAGCGCCGACGCCCAGGGCAACGTGACGAAAACATACACCGGCGTCTTCGCCCTTCTTGATGACTTCCGTCTGGCGCTGGAGCGGCTGCCCGGTGAGCCGCGGGAGCGAGGCGTGGCGGCCGGCGGCAGACGTCGTATCATCGTCACGGCCGTGGATTTTGGCAAGGGCGACGGCCACGTGATCCGGTGCCCCTTCTGCAACAAGTCATCGCCCTTGCAGGACGAATGGCTCGGCCAGGAGATCGAGTGTCCGCAAGAGGGGTGCGGCGGGCCGCTCAAAGTGAACCCGTTTGTGGCTGGAGGATCTCGTCAAAGCAAGTAGGAGCGAAGATGAGGACATCCCGCCGCGCCTCGCGAGGTGGCCGGCCGACGCATGGAGCCGCCTATGACCGCTGAGGCTCCCGGACGACTGACTCCTGGCGACCGCAGGGCGACGCTCGAGGCCTTCGCGCGGGCCATGGACCGCGAGGCGCACGTGCTGTCCACGCGACCCGACCTTCTGTGGCAGCAGCTCTACAACCGTCTCCAGTGGGAGGACGAGCCGGTGCCCGACTTGCTCGCGCCGCAGCTAGTCCGGAGGAGCGCGCTGGGTGCAACAGCGTGGCTCCGGCTGCGAACGCCCTTGCGGGAGTCCCCGTCCCTCATCCGCACCCTCTCCGGCCACACCGACCTTGTCGGCGCCTGCGCCATCAGCCCCGACGGCTCATACATCGTCTCAGCCAGCGATGACAGCACGCTCAAGATCTGGGACGCGCAGACAGGGCGGGAGCGCGCCACCCTGGGGGATCACCACGGCCACGTCCTGGCCTGCGCCATCAGCCCCGACGGCACACGCATCGTCTCGGCCAGCTTGGACGAGACCCTCAAGATCTGGGATACGGGGACAGGGCGGGAGCGGGCTACCCTGGTGGGCCACACGGGTATAGTCAGGGCTTGCGCGGTGAGCCCCGACGGCACATACATCGTCTCGGCCAGCATGGACTGGACCCTCAAGATCTGGGATACGGAGACAGGGCGGGAGCGGGCCACCCTGAAGGGCCACAAGGCACGGGCCGAGGCCTGCGCCGTGAGCCCGGACGGCTCCTTCATCGTCTCCGCGAGCGAAGACAGGACCCTCAAGATCTGGGACGCGGCGACGGGGCAGGAACAGGCCACCCTGACCGGCCACACCAGCGACGTCACGGCCTGCGCCATCAGCCCCGATGGCTCCTTCGTCGTCTCCGCGAGCTCGGACGCAGCCCTCAAGATCTGGGACGCGGAGACGGGGAAGGAGCGGGCCACCCTCTTCGGCCATACCAAAGGGGTCACGACCTGCGCCATCAGTCCCGACGGCTCCTTCATCGTCTCAACAAGCTGGGACGGGACCCTCAAGATCTGGGATGCCGAGACAGGGCAGGAGCGGGCCACGCTGGCGGGCCATGGGGACGTGATCTGGGCCTGCGCCATCAGCCCAGACGGCTCCTTTGTAGTCTCCGCTAGCTGGGACGGAACCCTCAAGGTCTGGGATGCCAAGACAGGGCGGGAGCGCGCCACCCTGGAGGGCCATACCGCCCCGGTCAATGACTGCGCGGTGAGCCCCGATGGCTCCTTCATCGTCTCGGCGAGCGAGGACAGCACCCTCAAGGTCTGGGACGCCGCCACGGGGCGGGAGCGCGCCACCCTGGCCGGCCACACCGACCTTGTCGGCGCCTGCGCCATCAGCCCCGACGGTTCCTTCATCGTCTCGGGAAGCCTCAAGACCCTCAAGATCTGGTACGCGCAGACGGGGCAAGAGCGAGTCACCCTGGCATTCCACAGGGGGAGGGTCTGGGCCTGCGTGGTGAGCCCCGACGGCTCGTTCATCGTCTCAGCCAGCGATGACTTCACGCTCAAGATCTGGGATGCGCAGACAGGGCGGGAGCGGGTCACCCTAGCCGGCCACACCGGCCTCGTCTGGGGATGCGCCATCAGCCCCGACGGTTCTTTCATCGTTTCGGCGAGCACGGACCAGACCCTGAAGGTCTGGGACGCCGCCACGGGGCAGGAGCGGGGCACCCTCGCCGGCCACGCCCACTGGGTCGTGGCCTGCGCCATCAGCCCCGACGGGTCCTTCATTATCTCCGCAAGCGAGGACGCTACGCTCAAGATCTGGGATGCGGACACGTTGCAGGAGCAAGCCACCCTGGCCGGCCACACCGGCGGCGTCCATGCCTGCGCCAGCAGCCTCGACGGCTCCTTCATCGTCTCGGCGAGCGAGGACAAGACCCTTAAGATCTGGGATACAGAGACGGGGAAGGAGCGGGCCACCCTCTTCGGCCATACCAAAGGGGTCACGACCTGCGCCATCAGTCCCGACGGCTCCTTCATCGTCTCAACAAGCTGGGACAAGACTCTCAAAGTCTGGGACGCGAGGACGGAGCAGGAGCGTGCTACGCTGCCGCTCTTGGGCAGCACGACGCCCCTAGCTTTGGATCCTTCACGGCCACTCGCTGTCTGTGGCGACGGCGGAAATGTCTGCCTGGTAGATCTTGTCGGTGTCCAGTACGGCCCCATCATCGTGACGGCGGTGGACCTGGGCGCGGGGCCCACTGTGCGCTGCCCGGGCTGCTTCCAGCACCTGCCGCTGCAGGATGCCTGGCTCGGCCAGGAGATCACGTGCCCGCGGCCGGGCTGCGGCTTCCGCATGCGGGTCAACCCCTTCGTCACCCTAGTCCGCCGCCTGCCGCCGCTCCGCCGCTGGTGGCAGTTCTGGAGGCGCAGGTGAAGGCGGGCAGCCTCGAAGACTCCGTTCAGCTTGCAGCACTCGTCCAGCCCGCCACCGTGGGCTCCGTACCGTCCACCCTCGTCATCGCATCCTCTCCCCCATGCGGTCCGCCGGGCTGAACTGCTCGTGGGCCCGCGCCGCCTTCTCCGAATCGTACGTTGCCGAATACCGCCGCACCATGGCCGGCGTGCTGTGGCCCAAAAGGTACTGCACGTCCAGCTCCCTGGCCTCGTTCTCTATGGCCCAGGTAGCAAAGGTGTGCCGAAACCGGTGCATCTTCACCTTCTCCACCCCTCCCTGCTTGCCCAGCCGCCTCAGGAAGATCAGCACCGAATGAGAGCTCATCCTCTTCCCATCGCGCGAGAGAAACAGTGGACCAGGCTCTCTGCCTCTGAACCGCTCCAGGTAGTCCTCCACCGCCTCCTTGGCCCTAGTGCCGAACCGCACCACCCGCTGCTTGTTCCCTTTCCCGTGCAGCACCCTCAGCCGCTGCGCTTCCAGATCCAGGTCGGCCAGGTCCAGGCTCACAAGCTCCGTCCGCCGCACCCCCGTGTCCAGAAGGACCAAGATCATCGCCCGGTTGCGACTGCCCCAATAGAACCGGGTGTCGCAGCAGGCCAACAGCCTCCCTATCTCCTCCGCCGTGTACGGCTGGACGATCTTCTGCGGCAACCGGACATTCTTGATCTGAACGAAGGGGCTCTCCTGGATGTACCCCATCCTCTTCAGCCAGGAGAACAGGAACCGCACCTCCCGATGGCGGCGGTGGCGCGTCTCCAGGCTCACTCCGTTGCTGCCGATGCGTCCCAGGTAGGCGTAGATGTGGACCGGGGTGATGGCCCGAACGCCCTCCGGGAAGCCCTCCTCCCGCGCGATCCTCTGGAACAGGGTCAGGGTCTCCCGGTAGGCGGTGATGGTGTTCGG
>JALHUG010000238.1 GCA_022866185.1 Dehalococcoidia bacterium | reverse complement strand
TCCCCATGGCGTATTTCCTGCCCCTCTTGATGTACTTGTCGGTCAGCTTCGCCTTGCAACGGATGGTGTCTCCCGGCCTCACAGGGACGCCGAACTCCAGCTTCTGCCCCGGGTTGATCGCCCCCGGCATCTTTATCCATAAATCGGGTGGGGTGCTCGCGAAGACTATGGGGACCACGATGGTGGGGGGAGCGATTATCCCTCCGAACTGCGAATTCCTTGCGGCTTCCTCGTCACAGAACACCGGGTTGTAATCCTCGGTACCCTCGACATATTTCGCTATCCTCTCCGCGGTGACGGTGAAGGGCACCGTCTCGTACTCCTCGCCGACCTCCAGTTCGTCCCAGCTCCGCTGCCGCTTGTCGTGCAGGAAGAAATCCTTCTCGAACCATTCCGGTAGCTTTTCCTCCGGCATAGCCCTTCCCCTTTCGGTCTGACCCGGAATCTCTTTCCCATCGAAGACAGGAAGCTGCTTTCAGACGGCAAGAGGATAGCAGGTGACGTACTTGCGGGTCAAATGAAAGAACTGGAGGCGCTGGCGGAGAGCGCCGGCTTCGGCCCGGATTTTGAATCTGCGGCCTTGACGGTTTGGCAGTCGGTGCCTTCTGATCCGGAAGTCGTGGGTTCGAATCCCTCCGGGGCCGCGATGTTATCTTCCACGTCCCTCGGCTCTTCGCTAGCGCCCGTCCTCGCCTACCGCACCCCAACCGCCGCCACGCCCCTCACTCCCCCACCAGCCCCGTCGGCGCCGCCAGCAGCTCGGCCAGCGCCTTGGCGTTGTGCACGGCGTAGGCATAGGCGTCGTTGTTGAAGTAGACGTAGACGTCGCTCAGGCCCTCGGCCAGACCCCGCAAGCGCTCCGCCCAGCCCGCCAGCATCTCGTGGGTGTAGTTGCTGGCGTAGAGGGCCTCGCTGCCGTGGAAGCGCATGTAGGCGAAGGAGGCCGTGGCCACCAGCGGGCACTCCATGTCCGGCATGTCGAAGGCGCAGAGGCCGACGTTGTGGCGGCGCAGCAGGTCGAAGACGCTCTCGTCGAACCAGGAGCGGTGGCGGAACTCGAAGACGTGCTCCAGGCCCGAGGGCAGGATCGTCAGAAAGGCCGCCAGCCTGGCCTCGTTCTCGGCGGTGCGATGGAAGTTGGGCGGAAGCTGATAGAGGAGAGGGCCCAGGCGGTCCCCCAGCAGGCGAGCGCCGGCCAGGAAGCGCTGCACCGGCTCCTGGGGCTCCTTGAGCCGCTTGATGTGGGTGATGAAGCGGTTCACCTTGACCGCGAAGCGAAAGCCGTCGGGGACGGAGCTCCGCCAGTGCTGCCAGGCGCTGGTCTTGGGCTCGCGGTAGAAGCTGTTGTTGATCTCGACCGTGGGGAAGTGCTGGATGTAGTGGGCCAGCCACCCGGAGGTGGGCATGCCCTCGGGGTAGAACGGGCCCTGCCAGTGAGCGTAGTGCCAACCAGATGTGCCAATCCAGAAGCGAGCGCCCACGACCCCCTCCTGTCCGCCGATGCCCCGTCGCAGCGATTATAGCAGAAAGCGCAACTGGTTCATGATTGGTGAGTATGAGAGGGTTCTTCGCGCTCCGCCGTTCTCACGCCTTGCGCCTACTGGGAGGCGCCGACATTCGCAATTACGTAGACCTCACCGGCACCAGGCCTGGCGTTCTCGGGGCCGGACGCCTCGCTGGCCACCACGACCAGTTCCTGCCTGCCATCTCCGTTGAGGTCGACGGCGCCAACGGCGCTGCCGAAAACATCACCAGGTTCGGCCCCAAATAGCGCCACGTCAGTGGAACCCGCCCCCGGGTCGATCGTCGCCGGAAGCGTGCGCGAGCCGAAGATCACGTACGCTTCGCCGGCCCTATCTCTGCTGTTGTCCAGGCCGCCGCTGAACCCAGTGCCCAGGATGATATCACCGATGCCGTCACCATCGACATCATGGCCCGCTAGGCAGGAGGAGAGAAGGTCATGGGCTTCGGCGCCGAAGATGGTGATGTCCTGGTCACCCGCCAGGACATCGATGGTGCCGCCCAGGTCGCGCGAGCCAAGAATAACGTAGGCCTCACCGGACGTGTCGCGCGATCCTGCTGCGTGCGCGCGCTGTGCTACGAGAAGTATGTCGTCGATGTCGTCGCCGTTGACGTCGCCGCTGGCAGCGCAGAAGCCCAGGGCATCATCAGCGCGAGCCCCCATGATGGTGACATCCTGCTCACCTTTAGCGAGGTCTACCATGTCGCCCAGGCTGGCTGAACCGAACACAACGTATACCAAGCCGGTGTTAGACCTATTGCCGTCCGGCGCGTCGGCGGCTTCTCCCACGGCGATAATGTCGTCGATACCGTCGTCGTTGACGTCACCCACGGCCATCGCATCACCCAGCTCACTCCACTCTTCCGGTCCGCTGATGGTGAAATCCTGCTGCTTCTGGGGAATGCTGATGCTGCCGCTCAGGTCGGAGCGGCCGAAGATGACATAGACCTCCCCCAGCTGTGTCCTGTGGCTACCGTGGGGACTGCCCGGCTCGCGGCCGGCGAAAGGCGCGCCCAGCACGAGGTCGGCGATGCCGTCGTCGTTGATGTCGCCGGTGGCCATCGAATCGCCCATGAGACTGAAGCCTTCGGCGGCAATGATGGTGACGTCCTGCTCTCCCTTCGCGATATCGATGGTGCCAGGGAGATCCGCTCCCCCGAAGATGACGTAGACCTCGCCTCGGTCCGTGCGATAGTCGGGATCTAGGACGCCGTCCGACATGGGCGCCGAGACGATGATGTCGTCAACTCCGTCGTCGTTGAGGTCGGCAGCAGCGACACCCATCCCCAGGTCGTCGGCTCCACCGACGCCTTGGTCTATCCCCTTGTCTCCGAAGATGGTCAGGCCCTGCTGACCCTCGGCCAGGTCGATGGTGCTGGGCAAGTCGTGGGAGCCGAAGATGACATAGGCCTCGCCGGCTTCCTGCCGCAAGTCGTCTGGCCCGTCGGCGAAGCGCGCCCCAATGAGCAAATCGTCGATTCCGTCATCGTTGAAGTCGCCTACCGCTAGGGAAGGTATGTCATGCCTCAGGTCCCCGCTCGGCCCCGTGGGGGTTGAAGGGGGGAAGGGCTTGTCAGCGAAGATGGTCACAAGGGGCTTGGTGGTGGCTAGATCGATGACCGAGGGTTGACCACCGCTCGCCGGTTGGGTGGCACTCGGACTGCTAAGGGACGGCGAGGCAGCGGCCGGGCTAACGGCTGTGGGTGCAGCCGTTGGCGCCTCCTCTCCCCCGTCACAGGCAGCCAGGGTGAAGGTCAACACGGACGCCGCTACCAGCGTCCAGGCGAGCTTGCGCTGAATCATCTTCCAGGCTCCTTTCTCGGCCCATTATATCATTTGCCTGGCGATCTACGTTGGGATAATCGGATAATGGAGTGCAGCGCCGCGATGCCCGGGCTGGCCGCGAGCAGGGGCCAGGAAGAGGCAAGCCGGGCTTGACAATGCATGGCTCTGACGTGTATCAGGTAGACAGTACAATTTGAAGTTGAGGATGCTGATTATGAAACACCTGTTCAGAGTGCTGGCGACGTTGACTGGCCTAGTGTTCCTGCTATTATTGGCGGGCTGCAATGGTGGGGGTGGGGAGAAAACAGCCACTCCTACTGTCGCCACTACTTCTGCCACCGTTACCGCTACCGTCCCCACCATCTCTGCCACTGTCCCTGTGCGTCCCACCGCCATCGCCGCGCGTGGCGTGCGGATCGTTGTGAATAGCACCGCCGACACCAATGCCCGCGATGATACAGTCACCCTGCGGGAGGCCATTATGCTGGCCACCGGGGAAATGGCTGCGGCCGACCTTGAGTCCAGCGAAGCCGATAACGTGAAGGGCGAGCCGGGCCCCGAGTCCGCCGATACCATCAGCTTTGACGCGGCGGCGTTTCCTCCGGACGCACCTGCCACCATCGCTCTCACTGCCACTCTGCCCGTCTTGATCATCGGCGGCGACGCGGTCGTCGGTGCGAAAGCTGGCGTCATCGTCGATGGCGGGCAGCTAGGTTTCGCATGCTTCCGGATAGACTCTGACGGCAACGCCATAAAAGGCATCCAGATTCAGAACTGCCACACAGGGATTGTGCTGGAGGCGGCGGCACGGAACAACATGATTGGAGGCTCGGCCGAGGGCGAGCGCAACGTCATCTCCGACAACGATGCTGTCGGCATCCGCGTGGATGGCAGCACCAACGTGATCCAAGGGAACTACATAGGCACCGACGCTAGCGGCACTATGTCTAGGCCCAATGCGATGGAGGGGATATGGATAGCCCCGGGTGCTCAGGAGAACCTCGTCGGCGGCTCCAACCCTGGCGAGGGCAACGTCATCTCTGGGAATAGCCTTTTCGGTGTGAGCATTAGTGGCATGGGGGCGAAGGGCAACCTGGTCAAAGGCAACTACATAGGCGTGGACGCCAGCGGTCGAGTCGCCCTGAAGGACCGCTACGGAGTGGTCCTCGACAGCGGCGCTCAGAATAACATCATCGGCGGCAGTGCCCCCGGCGAGGCCAACGTCATCTCTGGAAACCAAAGCGGTGGCGTGCTTATCCGCGGCCCGGGGACCAAGGATAACCGCATCATAGGTAACTTCATAGGCACCGACTCCTCAGGCAGCGAGAGCCTGGGGAGCGGGAGCGGAATATGGCTGCTGGAGGGCGCTCAGGGCAACATCATCGGCGGCACAGGCGAAGGCGAGGGCAATGTCATCGCCAATAGCGGCATCCACGGCATCCTCATCGAGGGCGCGGAGACTACCGGCAATACCATTCGTGGCAACTCCATCTACTCCAATGGCCGAGGAAGCATCGTGAGCAGGGCTGACAACATCGGCCTGGCCCCGCCCGTCATCGCCGCCGCCAATCCCGTCCAGGGAACCGCCTGCGCCAACTGCATTGTGGACATCTACTCGGATTCCGGGGCTGAGGGCAAGGTCTACGAGGGCTCGACAGAAGCTGGCGCCGACGGTCGCTTTACCTTCGACAAGTCGCCTTCTGGCCCTTACGTTACCGCCACTGCCACCGACGCCAACGGCAGCACATCCACCTTCTCCAGCCCCTTCTCAGTGCCGACCGGATGAGCGGGCTCGAGGCAGGCGAACCGTTACGCCCCTGCCGCGGCCGTATCTGAGGACCTACGGCCCTGCTTGCGGCGCCCGTATCTGGATGGTGGCAGAGGCGGTCAACTGGCCGCAGTTCTCGTAGTTGGCGCCGCAGTGCGAGCTTTCGGCCACTATCCGGTAGTTGCCAAGCGGCACCTGCTGGCCATCGTTGCCCCGCTGGTCCCAGGTCTCAGAAAACGAACGCGTCTCATTCACTCCCAGCGGCACCTCCTCTGTGACCTGGGCAAAGGCGCGATTCCGCGACCAGCGCCAGACCTCCTGGCCTTGGGAATTGACGACTGCCAGGTCGTAGCGCTGGCTAGTACGGTAGTAAAGGGTCATGGGATCCCGGACGGCGACCGATATGATCAGTTGAATGGGTTCGCCCTGCTCGGAGAAGGTGCCAATGATGGCCAGGTCGATGCCTACGGGCCCTTCGAAGGGAAATCTCGGCGTAGGGGATGTTGCTGGCGTGGCCACCCCCGTGGGCGAAGGGCTGGCCTCTTCTTTTCCACCCTCCCCGCAGGCAGACGTGACCAGCAGGACAGCAGCTAGAGCAACCAGAAAGGCCACAGACGCCTTTGTCTTGGTGACGCACCAGCCTCCTTTTAACATTGCGCCTCCTTCCTGCTATTGGCTGCCTTCCTGAGGGGCCTGGAGCGACCTTGGGGGCAGCCGCGGCGCGTCGATTGCCAGCTAGACGGTGCTAGGGACCCACTTCCTTGTCCAGGGGACAGTAATCGGGCTCTGGCTGGTCGGATGTGCAGGAGTCTCGCCCGGTCAGAGCGAATAGGGCCCTGCCGTTGGCGGCGGTGAATTCGGCTTTCTCCTCGTCGTAGTAGAACTCGGCTCGCAGATCGACGGAGATCACCGGATCAACCCAATGATCTGTCACCCGCATGGATATGATGACCTGCCACTTACCATCCTCCAGCCAGATAGCCTCCACGCGGTGACCGCGACCGGCATTGGGCATACCGGCTGTGCGGAAGACCAGATCGGGGATAGGTGCCTCGTAGGTTGCGCCATCCTCCCAGGTAACCTTTTGCGCGACAGTGTTTGCCAGGGTTTCAACCTCGTCCCCCCGCGAGCTGATGTCCGTCGGCCCGGCAGTAGCTGGGGTGCCCGCCGGTCGGGGGCTCGCAGGCTGGGGAGACCCTGGTGTCGCCTCTGGAGCCGTCGCGCTTGGCGTCGCGGCGATGGGTGTCTCTTCCTCTCCACACCCTACCGCTATCGCAACGCACAAGCACATAGCAGCGATCTGAGCGAGCGCAAAAGTCCGTTTCATGCTCTGCTCCTTACCTGAGAATTGTCGCCGTGATAAGACACGACCATCCCCACTGCGACTATCTCAGCGCTTCCCTTCCGGCAAACCTCGCCGCCGGCCCCAGGTCCTCCTCGATGCGCAGCAGGCGGTTGTACTTGGCCGTCCGCTCGCCGCGAGCGGGGGCGCCGCTCTTGATCTGGCCGCAACCCGTGGCCACCGCCAGGTCGGCTATCGTTGTGTCCTCCGTCTCGCCGCTACGGTGGGAGATCATCGCCCGCCAGCCGCCGCGCTTGGCCGTATCGATGGCTGCCAGCGTCTCGGTCAGCGTTCCTATCTGGTTGGGCTTGATGAGCACGGCATTGGCCGCCCCCTCGCGGATGCCCTTCTCGATGCGCTCCACGTTGGTCACAAGCAGGTCGTCGCCAACG
>JALHUG010000237.1 GCA_022866185.1 Dehalococcoidia bacterium | reverse complement strand
GGTGGCCATGGCCCAGGCATTCGCTGCCGGCGAGACCCGCTTCTTCGACGTGCCCTTCGGCGGCATCACCAGGGACTTCCAGACCTGGAAGCCGATGATCGCCGCCATCAACGGCCACTGCCTGGCCGGCGGCCTGGAGCTGGCCCTGCGCTGCGACATCCGCGTGGCCGCCGAGCACGCCACCTTCGGCCTGCCCGAGCCCACGCGCGCCATCATCCCCGCCGCTGGCGGCACCCAGCGGCTGCCGCGGGCCATCCCTCTGGCCTTCGCCATGGAGCTTCTCCTCACCGGCGGCCGCATCGATGCCCAGACCGCCCTCCGCTGGGGCCTGGTGAGCCACGTAGTGCCCTTGGTCGAGCTCCTGCCCAAGGCCGAGGCGATCGCCACCGCCATCTGTGAGTGCGGCCCGCTGGCCGTGCGGGCCATCAAGCAGGCGGCCTACCAGGGCCTGGACACGACCCTGGAGGAAGGGCTGGCCCTGGAGGCCAAGCTCATGACCGACATCCTCCGCACCGAGGACGCCCGCCAGGGCCCGGTGGCCTTCGCCCAGAAGCGCAAGCCCGAGTATAAGGGGCGGTAATCGAGGGCGGCGCCCCGGCCGCTCATGGTTCGACAAGCTCACCATGAGCGGGTCCTTGTGGCGTACAGCATCCCGCTCACATCCTTGTCATTGTTTCAGGGAAGCAGACGTGGCAGAATCACAGACCGTCGACACAAGGGGCCGGGATAACTGGTTCATGTTTGGTGGGTTGGGCGCTCTAGGTTCGCATGCGACCCCAGCCTGAAGGCTGGGGCATGAGGGGCTGAATCTGATGCCCCCGCCTTTAGGCGGGGGTCGGTAGTTAACCCACCAACGCTCAACCAGTTACTGGCCAGACACAGATTTGCCACCCCCGGCGGCGGTTCAGTATGATGAGGGTTCCGGGGCCTTTCTCCCCGCAAGGTGGCGAATTTGACTGCTGTCGACCTAGACCGAATCCTCCCGCGGGTGAGCAAGCCCGCCCGCTACAGCGGCGGCGAGTGGAACTGCGTGATCAAGGACTGGAGCCACACGCCCCTGCGGGTCGCCTTGGCCTACCCCGATGTCTATGACATTGGCATGTCCAACCTGGGTCTGGCCATCCTCTATGAGATCCTCAACCAGGAGGACGGTGTGCTCTGCGAGCGGGTGTACGCCCCCTGGATGGACATGGAACAGGCCATGCGCCACGAGGGCATTCCACTGTTCAGCCTGGAGACCCGCCACCCCCTGGGCGAGTTCGATGTCATCGGCTTCTCCCTCAGCTACGAGCTGACCTACACCAACGTTCTGAACATGCTCGACCTGGCCGGCCTGCCGTTGCTGGCAGCAGAGCGGCGGCGGCCTCTGCCCCTGGTCATCGCCGGCGGCAGCGGCGCCCTCAATCCTGAGCCTCTGGCCGACTTCATCGATGCCTTCGCCCTGGGCGACGGCGAGGAGCTGGTCCTGGATATCGTCAACTGTGCGCGCCGCTTCAAGGAGAGGGGTGGCCGGTCGAAGAGGCAGCTTCTGCGGGAGCTGGCCGCCATCGAAGGCATCTACGTGCCCCGCTTCTGCGACGTGCGCTACCATGCCGATGGCATCATCGCCGAGGTGAAGGCCGTGGATGCGGCCGCGTCTCCCCGCCCGCGCAAGCGATTCGTGCCGAAGCTGCTGCCGCTGCCCAGGCGGCCCATCGTTCCCTTCGTGCAGATTGTGCACGACCGTGCTGGCATCGAGATCCAGCGCGGCTGTACCCAGGGGTGTCGCTTCTGCCAGGCGGGGATGATCTATCGCCCCCGTCTGGAGCGTACGGCGAAGGAGGTCGTGGCCCTCGCCAGGGAAGTGCTGGCCAGCACCGGCTATCGCGAGATCTCCTTGCTGTCCCTCAGCACCACCGACCACTCCCAGATCGTGCCCATGGTGCGGGCCCTGAAAGAGGAGTTCGGCGATGGCATCATCATCTCCATGCCCAGCCTGCGGGTGGACAGCTTCTCGGTGGACGTAGCCGAGGCAGTGGCCGGGCCGGGCAAGCACGCCATCACTTTCGCCCCCGAGGCGGGAAGCCAGCGCCTGCGCCTGGCCATCAACAAGCCGATGACGGAAGAGGATGTCCTGCGGGCCGCCGAGGCGGCCTTCTCCCATGGCTGGACGAGCATCAAGCTGTACTTCATGGTGGGCCTGCCCAGCGAGACCCTGGAGGACGTGCGGGGGATCGTCGAGCTGGCGGCCAGGGTGAAGGAGATCGGCCGCCGCTATCATCGCGGTCGCGCTCGGGTGCGGGTAAGCACCTCCATTTTCGTCCCCAAGCCGCACTCTCCTTTCCAGTGGGCCCGCCAGAACAGCGCCGAGGAGCTGGGCCCCAAGCACGACCTTCTGCGCATTGGCTGCAAGCGGGCCGGCGTGGAGTTCTCATGGGAGGACCCCGAGCACAGCCTGCTGGAGGCGGTCATCTCCCGCGGCGACCGGCGCCTGGGGCGGGTGATCCAGCGCGCCTGGCAGCTAGGGTGCAAGTTCGACGCCTGGCACGAGGAGCAAGACTGGGGCCGCTGGCAGCAGGCCTTCCAGGAGTGCGGCCTCGATCCGGGCTTCTACGCCCACCGCGAGCGGGGGCTTTTCGAGAAGTTTCCCTGGTCACACATCGATGTCGGCGTCAGCGAAGCCTACCTGCGAGGACAGTGGCTGAAGATGGCGAAAGGGGAGACCACCGCTGACTGCTACAAGAAGCCCTGCAACGTGTGCGGCGTGCAGCGGCTGGAGGTGGAGGCCTGCCTGGCCAAGGTCGCTGACCTGGCGCTCAGGCGGCGAGGCGAGCGAGCCGACCACCTGGAAGAGCCCATGCAGGTCTCCCAGCGGCCGGGTTCACACGAAACCCCGGCCTGAAGGCCGGGGCATGGGGGAGGCGAATCCGATGCCCCCCCGACAGGTCGGGGGGGTCGAAAATGAAGCCACGAACGGCGAACCGGCTCGGCGCTCCGCCATCAAATTGACAGTAAAAAGACACGCTGCTATCTTCGTAGCTAGAGAGGTTGCACATGGGTAGAAAGGCTAGAAAGCATCGCGAGAAGCGGAAGCCCACCAAGGCGAGCAGACGCCTTCGCTACTGGGGAATGCTGGCCGGCACGGCGGTGGCGGCGGTCGCTGTTGCCGTTCTGATCGTGCTGAACCTGAAGCCCTGGGAGAGCGACGGCACGTCCACCGAGTTCATCACCCCCACCCCGAGGCCAACCGCTATCCCTAGTCAAGGGAGCACCCTGGGGAGCCCCGACGCCCCCTTGACTATCGTTGAGTATTCCGACTTCCTGTGCCCCATCTGTAGAACCGCCGCTCTGGAGACCCTGACCCAAATAAAGGAAGAGTACATCGCGACGGGGAAAGTGAAGCTGGTCTTCAAGAATCTTGTCGTTCATGGCGAGAAGGCCGAGATGGCGGCAGGAGCCGCCGAATGCGCCAGTGAGCAGAATGCCTTCTGGCAGTATCACGACACGCTCTTCCTCAACAACGAGAGCGTCACCTTCAACAACGAGAATCTGAAACGCTTTGCTCAGGGGCTGGGCCTGGACACGGAATCCTTTGGCACCTGCCTGGATTCGAAAAACTACGTGGACAAGCTGGCGGCCGACGCCGCCGAGGCCCGCAGGCGAGCGCTCGAAGGCACTCCCACCTTCTTTGTGGGGCAGACCAAGATAGTGGGAGCCGGGTCCTACGCCGAATTCGAGAAGGCCATCGACGACGAGCTGGCCAAGCTGGGCGGGACGAGTGAGACAGAGTAGGGCTCAAGCCCTGCCCAGAGCGGCCCCCCTGACGACGGGTGGGTTCTTGAGATGGAGAGCTCTGGCCGCCCTGGCGATGGCCGGCATGGGCGTGGCGTCCTACCTCACCTATAGCCGTTATGCCAACCAACCCATAGTATGTGCGGGCCTAAAAAGCTGCGAGGCTGTGCAGAACAGCGAGTACTCGAAGCTGGTTGGCATTCCGGTGGCGGTGTTGGGCATGCTGTTCTGCGCTGGGCTTCTGGCGCTTGTGGTGGCGCGTCTGACCCGTCTGCCCCTGACGGAGGAGTGGGCTCCCCTGGCAGCCTTCAGCATGACCCTGGCCGGCGTTGCCTTCGCCGCCTACCTCACCTACATAGAGCTGTTCGTCCTGGAGCAGGTCTGCATCTGGTGCGCTATCTTTGCCACCATCGTCACCATCGCCTGGCTGATCACCATCGTCGATGTCTTAGCCTCAACCAAAGAATAGGCCCTGGGCGGATGGTTCCGCTCAAGGCCCGCTGGGCACAAGTCTGCTGGCTAGAAAAGGCGGCTAGCTACTCGCTATCTGGCCCGCCATCCGTATGCTCTTCCGGCTCCTCTGGCGCTCCTCCCTCTCCGGGGGCAGTCTGAAAGATGGCCGCCAGGGCCGACAGATCTTCGGGCAACCCTTCGGGCAACCCTTCGGGCAACCCTTTAGCCTCCTCGTCGCCCAGCTCGCCCTCCGCCAGCTCCCCTTCTCCACCGGCCAGCAGGCCAGGTGGCACCATGAGCTCGGCCACTGTTCGCCGCTCGGGCACGCTGACGCGAGCACGAGCCGGGATGAGCTTGCCAATGATAACGTTCTCCTTGAGGCCTAGGAGGTGATCGACGGAGCCGCTGACCGCTGCCTCGGTGAGGATGCGCGTGGTCTCCTGGAAGGAGGCTGCGGCCAGGAAGCTCTCGGTGTTGAGGGAGGCCTTGGTCACCCCCAGGAGAACGGGCTGAGCGGTGGCCGGCTCGCCACCCTCGGCCAGCACCTTGGCGTTCACTTCCTCGAAGCGAAAGCGATCCACCAGCTCGCCCGGCAGGAGGGCAGTATCGCCGGGAGAGTCCACCTGCACCCGGCGGAGCATCTGGCGGACGATGACCTCGATGTGCTGATCGTTGATGTTCACACCCTGGGAACGGTAGACCCCCTGTATCTCTGCCACCAGGTAGAGCTGTACTGCTTCCGGTCCCTGGACGCGCAGGATATCCTGGGGGTTGACTGCTCCGTCAGTTAGCTGCTGGCCGGCGTGAACATATTGACCGGTCTCCACCCGTATGCGGGCAGTGGGCGGCACGGCGTATTCTCGCTCCTCTCGTTCCTCATACAGAACAGCGAGACGGTCTGACCGGCTCCGCATGACGCGACCGGCCATGCGAGCGGTGATGTCGGTGTCGGCGGCGACGGGCAGGGCAGCTTCTTTGCCCTTCTTACGACCCTTCGGTTGGGGTAGGCGAACCAGCAGCGTCCCTCGCTCCACCCATTGCTCGTCCTCAACCACAACCTCGGCCCCCTTGGGCAGGGCGTATTCATCGCGGTACAGTTCGCTGCTTACCACCTTGATGCGACGAGTGGCGCCTTCGCGCACGATCTCAGCCGTGCCATCGATCTCGGAGATAAGGGCGGCACCCTTAGGCACCCTTGCCTCGAACAGCTCCTCCACTCGCGGCAGGCCGGAGGTGATGTCCAGACCGGCCACACCGCCGGTGTGGAAGGTGCGCATGGTGAGCTGGGTGCCGGGCTCGCCGATGCTCTGGGCAGCCACGATGCCCACCGCCTCGCCCCCCACGACTAGCCTGCCACGGGCCAGGTTGCGACCGTAGCAGGGGGCGCAGAGGCCTCGCTTGGCCTGGCAGGTCAAAGGCGAACGCACGTGCACCCGCTCGATGCCCAGCGCCTCGACACGCTCGGCCACTTCCTCGGTGATCTCCTCATTGCGGCGAACAATGACTTCGCCCGTCTGGGGGTCGACCAGGTCGGAGGCTGCCCACCGGCCGATGATCCGCTCCCGTAGGGACTCAAGTACGCCCTTCTCCGCTGGCTCCGATAGCCAACTGCCAGCGGTAGTGCCGCAGTCATCCTCTAGGATGATGACCTCCTGGGACACGTCAATCAGACGGCGGGTCAGATAGCCGATGTCGGCGGTGCGGAGGGCGGTGTCGGCAAGTCCCTTGCGGGCGCCGTGGGTGGAGATGAAGTACTCCAGCACTGTCAGCCCCTCGCGAAAGCTGGAGCGGATGGGCAGGTCGATGATGCGGCCAGCGGGGTCGGTCATGAGGCCGCGCATGCCGGCCATCTGGCTGATCTGGCTGATGTTACCCTTGGCGCCGCTGATGGCCATCAGGTATACGCCGCCATAGCGGTCCATCTCATCCTGAATGGCGGTCTGCACTCGCTCGGTGGTCTGCCGCCAGATGGCCACCGCCTGGTCGTAGCGCTCCTCCTCAGTGATCAGGCCCGTCTGGTACTGCTTATCCACCTCGCCGATGCGAGCATCGGCCTCCTCCAGCAGCCTGGCCTTGTCTGCGGGCACCTTCAAGTCGTTGATGGCGATAGTCATGCCGGACTGGGTGGCATAGTGGAAGCCAACGTTCTTGACGGCATCGACCATCTCGGCGGTGTGCTCCATGCCCAGCTTGCGATAGCATTCCGCTACCAGATCCTTGAGGTCCTTCTTGTCAAGAACTTCATTACGGAAATCGAGCTCTTGGGGTAGCACCTCGTTGAAGATGATGCGGCCCACCGTTGTATCGATGAGTTGGCCATCGGTCCTTGGGTCGCGCACCTTGATCTTGGCCTGCAGTTCCACCAGGCCCAGGTCGTAGGCCAGCCTGGCCTCTTGGAAGCTACCGTATACCCCTTGCGGGGGCATGCCTGGGCGGTACTCGCCCTTGGCCTCAGGCTTGGCCAGGGTGAGGTAGTAGCAGCCCAGGACGATGTCTAGGGTAGGGGCCACCGTGGGCTCACCGTTGCTGGGTAGGAGGAGGTTCTCGGACGATAGCATGATCTGGCGCGCCTCGGCCACCGCAGCCCGCGACAGAGGTATGTGTACCGCCATCTGATCGCCGTCGAAGTCGGCGTTGAAGGCGGCACAGACCAGGGGATGGATGCGGATGGCGCTGCCATCGACGAGGACGGGCTCGAATGCCTGGATGCCCAGGCGGTGAAGGGTGGGCGCTCGGTTCAGGAGGACCGGCCGCTCTTGGACGATCTCATCGAGGATGTCCCAAACCTCGGGTCGAGCCCGCTCCACGACCCGTTTGGCTGACTTGATGTTGTGAGCCTGGGCGCGCTCTACCAGGGCGTGCATCACAAACGGCTTGAACAGCTCCAGAGCCATCCGTCTGGGTAGGCCGCACTGGTGCAGCTTCAGCTCCGGCCCGACGACGATGACCGAGCGGCCGGAGTAGTCTACCCGCTTGCCCAGGAGGTTCTGGCGGAAGCGTCCCTGCTTTCCCTTGAGCATGTCCGACAGGGACTTCAGCTTGTGGTTGCCAGCGGTGGATACGGCGCGCCCG
>JALHUG010000236.1 GCA_022866185.1 Dehalococcoidia bacterium | reverse complement strand
CAAGAAATACATCGAGGCGGGCCTTCTGACGTTTCCCTCAGACAAACCAGGCGAGAAAGACGTGGTGATGGGCAAGGGATCGGACCCTCACAAGGCGGCGGTGGTCGGCGACACCGTGGGCGACCCCTTCAAGGACACGGCGGGCCCCTCGCTGCACGTGCTGGTGAAGCTTCTGAGCACCGTCACCCTGGTGATGGCGCCGCTGTTTATCTCGTAGTGCCCTAGTCCGGGTCGATACCCATATACACCCGCGGGTGCTTGAGGAAGGGGTTGTGCTCCTTCTCCTGGCCGATGGTGGTTGTAGGGCCATGGCCAGGCAGGACCAGCGTCTCGTCTGGGAGGGTGAAGAGCTTATCGCGGATGCTCCTGAAGAGTTGCTGGCCGTCGCCGCCAGGGAGGTCGAAGCGGCCGATGCTTAGCTGGAAGAGGACGTCGCCGCTGAACAGCACACCCTCACCGTAGAGGCAGACGTGGCCAGCGCTGTGGCCTGGACAGAAGAGCACCTGGAACTTTAGCTTCCCTACGTCTATCTCCTGGCCTTCCTCCAGCCACATCTCTGGCTCATTCATCCGTGGCAAGGGGCGACCCAGCCACATCATGGCCATTTTGCTCTGGTAGGCGGTGTACTCATAGGCGGTGGGGTGCATGGCCACCGGGGCCTTGGTGGCCTGGCGCACCGCCTCCACAGCCATGATGTGGTCGATGTGCTCGTGGGTGAGAACGATGATCTTGGCCGTCAGCCCTTGCCGCTCCAGGGCAGCCAGGATGTTGGCGGCATCATCGCCGGGGTCGACGATCATCGCCTCCTTGGTCTCCTCACAGCCAGCGATGAAACAATTCCCCTGGAAGGGACCGGTGGGAAAGCCCTCCAGTATCATGGATAACTCTCAGTCCGAGGCAATGCTATACCTTGTCGAAACGATCAACGTCCACAACGAAGATGGTGGCGCCGCCCGCTCTCACCTGAAGGGGCTCGCCAGGCGGCAGGCCACCCGGAAAGGGCAGGGCCTGGACGGGTACGTACTCGTCGCGCGGCTGGCATTCGGCCCTGACCAGGGCCAGCACCTCGTCCACGGCATCGGCTTCCAGGCCCGAGAGGAGAGTGACGTTGCCGCGGCGTAGAAAGCCACCGGTGCTGCTGATCTTGGTGACCGGATGACCGGCCTCCGTCATCCTATCCATCAGGCGGTCGGCATCCTCGGTAGCGGCGATGATGATCAGCAGCTTTTGGACGAAGTAAGCCAAGGGTTCGCCTCTACAGCCGTCAGAACCCTTCAGCCTCTTGCTCCTGCCTGGCCTGGCAGCGCTCTCGAGCCTTACAGGCGATGAGCTGACGCATGACGTTGCCCGGCTGGGGCGTCATGAGCATGACCACAGCAGCGCCTATGGCCACCCCTAGAATGAACCCCACGAAGAATCTCATGTTTGTTACCCCCATTGCCTGCCAGTTCTGCTTCCGTCAATCCTACCACGTGGGCCCTGCCTGATGGTAGGCAGGCTTTACTTTGGGGCTGGTTTTCCGTTGGTGGTTTGATTCTCGACCCCCGCCTGAAGGCGGGGGCATCGGATTGGCCTTCCCCATGCCCCAGCCTTCCAGGCTGGGGTGTGTGAACCCAGAAGCCCAGAACCCACCAATCATGAACCAGTTACTTTACTTTGCCCTCGGAAACTGGTAACTTCAACGCAGATTTTTTGTTCGCCTGCAATTGACTGGAGAGCTTATGTCTACCAAAGCTACCGTAGAGAAACTGGTATCCCTGTGCAAGCGCCGCGGCCTGGTCTTCCAGAGCAGCGAGATATACGGCGGCATCGGCGGCTTCTGGGACTACGGGCCGCTGGGCGTGGAGCTGAAGAACAACATCAAGCAGGCCTGGTGGCGGGCCGTCGTTCAGGAGCGCGACGACGTCGTGGGCCAGGACGCCGCCATCATCATGAATCCCATGGTCTGGAAGGCCAGCGGCCACCTAGACACATTCGCCGACCCTATGGTCGACTGCAAGGAGTGCAAGAAGCGCTTTCGGGCCGACGCCCTGGTGGGGGCAGCGCCAGAGAGCGCCCACGGCCACGAGGCAGCCGCCAAGGTCACCCGCTGCCCCGAGTGCGGCGGCGAGCTCACCGAGCCGCGCATGTTCAACCTGATGTTCAAGACCTACGTCGGCGCGGTGGAGGACGATGCGTCCATCGCCTATCTGCGGCCGGAGACGGCTCAGGGCATCTTCGTCAACTTCGCCAATGTCCTCACCGCCACTCGCAAGAAGCTGCCCCTGGGCATCGCCCAGATCGGCAAGGCCTTCCGCAACGAGATCACGCCCGGCAACTTCATCTTCCGCGACCGCGAATTCGACCAGATGGAGATCGAGTACTTCGTCAAGCCGGGCACGGACGAGCAGTGGCACCAGCACTGGGTGGAGGAGCGCTACAACTGGTATCTGCGCCTGGGCATGCAGAAGGAGAACGTGCGGGTGCGCCAGCTAGACCGCGACGAGCTGGCCCACTACGCCAAGGACACCTACGAGGTCGAGTATCTGTTCCCCATGGGCTGGTCGGAGCTGGAGGGCATCGCCAATCGCACCGACTTCGACCTGCGCCGCCACGCCGAGTTCAGCGGCCGCGACCTGGAGTACTTCGACGAGGAAACGGGCGAGCACATCGTCCCCTTCGTGATCGAGCCCTCGGCGGGGGTGGACCGCCTGTTCATGGCCTTCCTGATGGACGCCTACGATGAGGAGGAGGTACGAGGCGAGACGCGGGTCATCCTGCGCCTGCACAAGGACCTGGCACCGATCAAGGTGGCGGTGCTGCCCCTGAGCCGCCAAGAGAAGCTTGTGCCGCCGGCCAGGGAGGTGTGGGCTATCGTGCGCAAGCACTGGATGAGCCAGTACGACGACGCCCAGAGCATCGGCCGACGGTATCGGCGGCAGGACGAGGTGGGCACGCCGCTGTGCGTGACGGTCGACTTCGACACGCTGGAGGACCAGGCGGTGACCATCCGCGAGCGGGACAGCATGGAGCAGGTGCGGGTGCCCATCGCCGGGCTGGTGGCGGCGCTGCGGGAGAGGCTGGAGGAGTAGGAGGAGAAGATGGGCAAGCTTCGAGAGCAATACATCATCGACGGGAACGGCAAGAAGACGGCGGTGGTCATCCCTGTAAAAGAGTACCGGCGGCTGCTGGAGGACCTGCACGACCTGGCGATGGTAGCGGAACGCCGGCCAGAACCCACCATCAGTCTCGATGAGCTGAAGCGCAGGCTGCGAGCCGATGGGCTCATACAGGATTGAGTTCAAGCAGTCGGCGGAAAAGGATATCCGCCGGCTTGGAGGCCTTTCATGCCTACACTGAAGACCCGAGTTATCCCAGAGCCGACCGAACGCACCAGAACGGTCCTGAAGTCAAAGGTCACACCGGTGATTCGTGGTGAGGGTGGCGACGTGACATATCTATGCGGTGCGTGCAATGCCGTCCTTGTTGAGAGCATTACCCCTGGCCAGGTCACAAACATCGTTTTCCAGTGCCCCATCTGCAACGCCTTCAGCGAAATCTGAAGAACCTTGCATGGATAGCAAGCCACTATACGGCGGCCCCTGCAACCCGTAGACATTGGCCGGCAAGAGGAGCTTCCCGTAGGGTATATCGTGTGGTAAGTGCAACAGCCTCACTGCGATCATTATCACTCGGTTTCCTCTTCCACCGGGCGCGTGTACCGCAACCGGAAGGAGCCCCTCACCTTTGCGCCACCAATCTCCACAGTGGCTTCTATCTCGTCCAGGCCGGGAGGCAGAGCGAACTCGCCTTCGCCTCCGGCTAGAGCCACGATCAAATCCTGCAGAGAACCAGGCCTCTCCTCTGCCGAGCCCTTCTTGATTTCACAGGCAACAAGGAATTGGGCCACGCTCAGGGCCACAAGGGCAAGCGAAACCCACAGCCAAACCGGCACTTGGACGTCGCGGCTAATGTTCAATGCGATCCCAATCACAGCCGCGATAACTCCCACACCTATCACCCACCACCGGCGAGCAACGAGGAGAACGTATTCCCTGGAGAACTTCCACATAGGCTGAGTCTACCATATTCGCTAGCGACAGCTACCTCCGAATGCCTTGTAGACGTCGCCACAGAATTATGAATAAGGCTCCATTGTGCCCGCCGTGAAAATTCGCTAGAAGTCGCGT
>JALHUG010000002.1 GCA_022866185.1 Dehalococcoidia bacterium | reverse complement strand
TGAACGCTCGGGACGCCATGCCGCGCGGGGGCGAACTCACCCTCGCCACCGAGTGCGAGAACTCCACCATCTATGTGGAGGTTTCCGACAATGGCGAGGGCATCCCGGCCGACCACCTGAGCAAGATCTTCGACCCCTTCTTCACCACCAAGGCCAAGAGCCGCGGCACCGGCTTGGGCCTCGCCGTGACCTACGGGATCATCCAAGAGCATTCCGGCAAGATCGCGGTGGAAAGCGCGCCGGGACAGGGCACCACCTTCCGGCTCGAATTCCCCACGGCAAGGAAAGCGGTCAATGTCAGCTAAGGGCTCCATCCTCATCATTGACGACGAACAGGAAATCCGCGAGAGCCTCGAGCAGATCCTGGGCGTGGAGGGCTATCGGCTGGCCAGTGCCGCCACCGCGGAAGAGGGGCTGAAGAAAATGGACGAGGGGGTTTTCGATCTCGTCCTGCTCGATATCAACTTGCCAGACCGCAATGGCCTGGAGCTGCTGAAAATCCTTCGCCGCGACAGCCCGGACGCCGGCGTGATCATGATCACCGCCTACGATTCGAGCCAGATGGCCTTTCAGGCTTCGAAAGAGGGGGCGGAGAGCTACATCACGAAGCCCTGGGACAACGATAAGCTGCTGCTGGAAATCCGCAACGCCCTGGACAAGTCGCGGTTGCAGGTGGAGAACGTCCAGCTCCGTCGGGCCCTGAAGCGTTATGGCCTGCCCAACATCATCGGCAAGGGCGAGCGCATCCAGCGGGTGCTGGACCTCATTACCCAGGTCGCGCCCAGCCGCGCCACCATCCTCATCGCCGGCGAGAGTGGCACGGGCAAAGAGCTGGTGGCCAAAACCATTCACGCCACCAGCCCGCGCGCCGACCGGCCGTTTGTGCCGATCAACACGGGTTCCATGCCCGTGGACCTGCTGGAAAGCACGCTCTTTGGCCACGTCAAGGGCGCCTTCACTTCCGCCATCGCCACCAAACGCGGCCTCTTCGAGGTGGCTGACCAGGGCACCATCTTCTTTGACGAGATCGGCACCATCGGCGTCGAGACCCAGGCCAAGCTGCTGCGCGTCATCCAGGAGCGCGAGTTCATGCGGCTCGGCGGCGTCGAAACGATCAAGGTGGACGTCCGGATCATCGCCGCGACCAACGTCGATCTGCGGCGCATGATGGAGGAGGGCCGGTTCCGCGAGGACCTCTACTACCGGCTCCACGTCATCACGGTGCAGCTGCCGCCCCTGCGCGACCGCAAGGACGACATCCCGCTGCTCGTGCAGCACTTTCTCGACAAGTACGGCCGCGAGAACAACAAGACCGACCTGGAGCTGTCGCCCGAGGCGCTGGACCTGCTGCAGGACTACGACTGGCCCGGCAACGTGCGGGAGCTCGAGAACGTCATCGAGCGGGCGGTGGTGCTGTCGCCGGGGTCGCGCATCGAGGCGGACTTCGTGCCGGACCACGTGCGCCGCACCCGGGCCTTCGAGTTGCCCCAGTTCGTGCTGCCGCCCGAGGGCATCTCGTTCAAGGAAGTCATTACGGATTTCGAGAAGCGCCTGATCGAGTCGACGCTCGAGACCGCCGGCGGCGTGCAGAAGCGCGCGGCCGAGCTGTTGCAGATCAAGCCGACCACGCTCAACGAGATGATCAAGCGCTACGACATTCGGCCCCGGCGGAAGAAGGCCGCGAATGGCTCAGGGGCGGCGGCCACCGACGACGCCAGCGCCCTCGAGCCGATCGTCTCCGAGCCCGACTGACG
>JALHUG010000235.1 GCA_022866185.1 Dehalococcoidia bacterium | reverse complement strand
GGCCATGTCCAGGTGCACCCAGGGGGTGTCCCCCACGAACTCGGCCAGGAAGAGGGCGGCGCTGATCGCCCCCGCCTCGCCGCGCTTGCCCACGTTCTTGATGTCGGCCACGTCGCTCTTCAGGTGCTCCTTGTACTCCTCGTACAGGGGGAACTGCCAGAACTTCTCGCCCGCCGCCTCGCCGGCGGCGATGACCTTCTGGCATAGCTCCTGGTTGTTGGCCATGCAGCCGGTGGCCGCCTTGCCGATGGCGACGACCATCGCGCCGGTGAGGGTGGCGACATCGACGATGGGCGACAGGCCCTGCTGGCGGGCGTAGGCGATGGCGTCGGCCAGGATAAGGCGCCCTTCGGCGTCGGTGTTCACCACCTCGATGGTCTTGCCGCTCATCGCCCGCAGGACATCGCCGGGCTTGATGGCCGCGCCCGAGGGCATGTTCTCGGTGGCGGGCACGACGGCGGTGACGTTGATCCGGGGCTTGAGCCTGCCGATGGCCCACATCGCGGCGATGACCGCTGCCCCGCCGGACATGTCGCCCTTCATCTCCTGCATGCCGGCCGATGGCTTGATCGAGATGCCGCCGGAGTCGAAGGTGATGCCCTTGCCCAGCAGGCCCAGCGTCGCCTTGCGGCGGGGGTCGCCGCGGTAGCGCAGCACAATGAGCTTGGGCGGCTGGCTGCTGCCCTGGGCCACGCCCAGCAGGGCGCCCATGCCCAGCTCCTGCATCTGCTCGCGCTCCAGCACCTCGCACTCCAGGCCGGCCTCCTGGGCGGCGGCCTGAGCCTGCTCGGCCATGATGGCCGGCGTGAGGTAGTTGGCGGGCTCGTTGGCCATGTCGCGGGCGCGGTTGGCCGCCTCGGCCAGGGTGCGACCGGTGGCCACGCCGCGGCGAAGGCTGGCAGCCTTCGTGCCGTCGAGCTCCACCAGGGCCAGCGCATCGATCTCCCGCTCGTTTTCATTCTGTTTCTTGTGCCTGGTGAAGCGGTAGAGGCCCATCACTGCCCCCTCGGCGATGGCCTGGGCGCACTGCTGCGGCTCGAGGCCGCCAACGCCGGCCCCATGCACGACGGTGGCCACCGTGCGGACACCGAGGCGCCGCAGGTGGCGCAGGGCGGTGGCGGTGACGTCGCGCACCCTGTCCAGCTTGAGCTCCTGCTGCTTGCCCAGGCCCACCACCAGCACGCGCGGGGAGGGCAGGCGGCCGAGGGTGTGGATGAGGGTCAGCTCGTTGAGCTTGCCCTTGGTCTCGCCGTCCGCGATGAGCTGGCTGATGGCGCCGCCCAGGGCCTTGTCCACGGCGCCGGTGGCCCCGCCGGGCTTCTTCACCGCCTCGAACAGGTTGAGGACGATGGCCCTGGCCGGGTGCTGGCTGATATCCCCCACTTCGACCTTGATCTCCATGATGGCGCTCCCTAAGCAGCCCTAAAAGACGTCGGGCCGCAGGCGAATCATAGCGAAAACGCCCCCGCGCGGCAACGGGACGCGATGCGCTGGGGCATTGAGCTTCCGGGTTCATACTCAACCCCAGCCTGATGGTCATTGACACAATAACCCGGCAAAGGGCAGGGC
>JALHUG010000234.1 GCA_022866185.1 Dehalococcoidia bacterium | reverse complement strand
GAGATCAGAACGAACTCATCGCCCTCGCGGCTGGCCTCGACGATGAAGGACGAGTAGCCAACAGGCGGCAGGAGGTTGGCCTCCACCCTTTCGATGATGGCTTGCGGCGGGGGGTCGGCCCTGAGCGCGGCGATGAAACCGTCTATCCTTTGCCTTGGCCCCTCCACCTCGATAACCACGCCCTGGGTGGAGTTGAGGACCCAGCCGCAAAGCTGATGCTCTTGGGCGAGGCGATAGACAAAGGGACGAAAGCCAACCCCCTGAACGACCCCTCGCACCACCACCTGCGCCCTGACAGCCACGGCAACCTGCTATTCTATCTCTATGCTCTCAACCCGAATGTCGGGGCCGGCCACGGGTTCGATATCCAAGCGGGCCCCCTCGGCTATGGTGCCCGCGGCCTCCATGGCGATGAGCTCTCGCATCTGGTCAGCCCCGTAGTGGCTGCCGACCTTGAGGGCAATGGCCACTATTCTCTGAGCGCCCTCCGCTTCGGCCGCCGCCAGGGCGGCCTTGACAACATCCTGGGCTGCTGCTAACTCGTGCATGAAGACCTCCGGTTGCTTAATTTTACTACGGCGTAATCTTTTGCCGCAAACGCCAGCGCCTCGATTCTACAAGCTGGGCTCGTTCAGAAACATGGGTGACACCCAGGAACGTACCGGACGATTACAGTGGCACTAATGTAGCGGACGAGCCCATCTATCTTTACAAGGTATTGACCAGGCCTTATAATAGCGTTGCTGGCCAGAACGGCTGAGGGTCTAACAAGCTCTCAGTCTATTTTTTCGTGGTGACCAGAGGTGAAAGGCCATGGCAGAAAAGCCTGTTCCCCTAACCAAAGAAGGCTTGACCAAGCTTCAGGAGGAGCTGGGCTTCTTGATCACTGTTCGCCGGCCTCAGATAGCGCGCCGCATCCAAGAAGCCAAGGAGCTGACCAGCGCCCAGAACAACGCCGAGTTCGACGATGCCAAGAACGAGCAGGCTTTCGTGGAAGGCCGCATCCTCACCCTGGAGCGAATCATTCAGAACTCCACCCTCATCGACGAGGAGGTGGCCCATCACTCCAAGCGGGTGCGGCTGGGCTCGACCGTGACCGTGGCCACCCAAGATGGACAAGAGCAGCAGTACACTATCGTTGGCAGTGCCGAGGCCGACCCCAATCACGGCCGCATCAGCAACGAGTCGCCAGTGGGCATGGCCCTGCTTGACAAGCGGGTGGGTGACGAGGTTAAGGTAAAGGCGCCGGCCGGTACCCTTCGCTTCACCATCACCGCCATCAGCTAGAGACAATCGTGACAGCAACGCGAGGCGGGGGGCCAGTCAACAGATGGTCCACCCGCCAAGTTTGTGTCGCCGGCACATCAGCCTCTGGCTGACATTCTCCGACTCGACCAGCAGAAGACGTGAGCGAACGAGGCCAGGAGCTTATCGAGCAGCGACAGGCCAAGCTGGAGCGCCTGCGCGCTGGCGGCTGCGACCCCTATCCCGCCCGCTACCAGCGTACCCACACAGCTCAGGAGGCCGCGCAAGCCCTCCAGGCGCTGGAGGAGAAGGGCGCTGCCCCTCAGGAGGCGATCGAGGTTAGCCTGGCCGGGCGAATCACCGCCATGCGCCTCATGGGCAAGCGGGCATTCATCGACCTGCGCGACGGCACCGGCAAGATCCAGGCCGATCTCCGCCAGGATGTCCTGGGCGACGAAAGCTACCAGGCGTTCGTGGACCTGGTGGACATCGGCGATTTCGTAGGCGTGAGCGGTACCCTCTTCCGCACCCGCAGCGGCGAGATCACAGTGCAGGCCCGCCAGTACGTCTTCCTGGCCAAGGCCCTGCGCCCCCTTCCCGAGAAGTGGCACGGCCTTCAGGATGTGGAGGTGCGCTATCGCCAGCGCTACCTCGACCTCATTGTCAATGCACCCGTGCGCGACGTCTTCCGCCTGCGCAGCCGCGTCGTCGCTGCCATACGCCGCTTCCTGGACGAGCGGGGCTTCCTGGAGGTGGAGACGCCCGTGCTCCAGCCATCGGCCGGGGGCGCCGCCGCCAAGCCTTTCGTCACCCATCACCACGCCCTCGACCGCGATCTCTACCTGCGCATCGCCACCGAGTTGCACCTCAAGCGCCTCATCGTCGGCGGCCTCGACCGGGTGTACGAGATCGGGCCCGTCTTCCGCAACGAGGGCGTCTCCACCAAGCACAACCCGGAGTACACGCTGCTGGAGTGCTATCAGGCCTACGCCGACTATCAGGACATCATGAAGCTGGTGGAGGAGATGGTGGCCTATGCGGCTCAGCAGGCCCTGGGCGGCCTCAAGGTGCCCTACGGCGATACGGAGCTAGACCTCACGCCTCCGTGGCAGCGCCTCACTCTGCGCCAGGCCATCGAGGAGCGCACAGGCCTCGACTTCGAGGCCCACCCCGACGCTGATTCCCTGCGCCAGGCAATGGCCCCCTTGGGCGTGGCGGTCAGCGAGACGGCCGGCCGAGGCAAGCTGATCGATGAGCTGCTATCGACCTTTGTCGAGCCGCAGCTCATGCAGCCCACCTTTCTCCTGGACTACCCGCTGGAGCTATCGCCCCTGGCCAAGCGCAAGCCCGACAACCCCCGCCTGGTGGAGCGCTTCGAGGGCTTCATGGCCGGCCGCGAGATCGCCAACGCCTTCAGCGAGCTCAACGATCCCCAGGAGCAGCGAGAGCGCTTCCTGGAGCAGGCCCGACTGCGGGCCGCCGGCGACGAGGAGGCAGAGAGGGTGGATGAGGACTTCCTCGTCGCCCTGGAACACGGCATGCCTCCCACCGGCGGCCTGGGCATCGGCATCGACCGGCTGGTGATGGCCCTCAGCGGCCAGCAGTCGATACGGGAGGTCATCCTCTTCCCCCAGCTACGGAGCAGGGAGTAGCAGATGGCACCTTCTCAGTGGTCTCACCTGGGCGAGCCGTGCCATGCCGCGGGTTTATGGTCATTGAGAAAATAAACCGACATGCCTAGTTGGCCTTTCCAGGCAGACCTAATGGCGTTCAACTATTTAAATTCACCTCTGCGGGATGAATCCCGCAGCTTCCCCAAAGCTGAGGGTTTCTCCGCCAGAGGCGGATCCGCCTTCGGCGGAAACCCTCAGGGGTGTTCTTATTCTCTTGATCGCCATAAGGCGGGGGCATGGATGCCGCCCCGTTTACGGGGCGGTGTGGAGAGAATTCTGAAATGGCTTCTAGCCTTCGGGGCCCTTCGTCTGGCCCGCGACCTGCGAGGATGGTGCCAGCTATGCTAAGCCTCGCCTTCGTCCGTGAGAACCCCGACGCCG